>NZ_JAUSKL010000064.1 GCF_030646925.1 Candidatus Binatus sp.
GGATTCATCGGCGCGCTCGTTTGGGCAAGCGCATTTGCGCCAATGAGCGAAATCAGGACGGACCACGATGCGAGGCGAATCAACCGGCAGAACGATTCTTTGGTGCGCTGGATATTCACTGTCTTACACCGTTCCTGACTATTGACTGACAATTTATCCGACCGGGTAACTATCTAGTTACTAGTAACCACAAATGGGTACTTTACTGCGACTGAGTATTCGACCGAGATTAGCGGAAGTTCCAGTGCTTCGCGTCTGCGTTGAGCGAAAACGACAGCATCAGCATCATGCGGATCGAGCTGTTGGTCGAATAGTTGATGTTCTGGACGTACTCGACCGATGAACGCGCGCGAACCTGGCCGAGCGTGCCGGTCAGCCAGTTCGCCTCGAACGGCAGTTGCATGAAATCGACCGCCCCGCCAAAGCCGTTCTCATTGTGGGTGCCGACGCTCGCGGGCACGAGTTCCGTCATCGAGCGGCGTTCGTAGAAAAACTCAGCGCCCAGCTTGTTGCGATAGTTGAACCAGCGGCCCACTTGCGCCGAGACGCGCCACGCGCCAGAGCCCAGCGAATCGCCCATCAGGGCGTTCTTGTTGGTCCAGTACAGCGAATCGTTATGCACCGAGTAGTTGGCATCGAGCACCGTGTATTCGGCGCGCGCGTCAGTGAGGCCGTCGGCGGTAAGTTGCGGAGCGTAGATACCGAAGGTGTACGAAGGCGATTTGAAGGGTGTCTTGACGGCGAAGCTCTTGCCGAACGGCTGGAAAAAATCCTCGCCCAGGATTTCGTAGTAGAGTTGGGTCCGTCTGAGCCGCGGGATAACTAATGATACGTACGCGCCGACCCGCGAGTTGGTGTTGGCGCCGTTGGAACTGCCGGTATTGAAGCCGGTCGCCCGCCCGAAAAAGCCCAGCGCGCTGTAGTTATCGTTGTGGGCGCCGCCAAACATGATCGTGTGGGTGATGCCGAATTCGAGCGCCGGCAGCGGCTTGAAACTGAATATCTGGCCGTCGATCCACGGGTGCGAGAAATAACGGGCGCCGCCGAGTTGGCCAAAGAATGCCTGGTAACGAAATTGGCCGAGGTACTTGAGAAAGCCCGGCAACAGTTGCGGATGGACATTCTGCACGCGGATCGCGGGAAACGGTTCCGCGTTGTTTCCCTGCGCCAGCAGGCTGAAGCGGCATGGTCCCCACGCCATCTGCTCTTCGCCAAACGAGATTGCCGTGTTGCCGAGATTGATTACCGCCGCGCCGCTGATCAGGCGCAGCCGATTGGTGTCGGGGATGCCGTGGGTCATCGGACCCGCCACCGCGCCTTCGCCGTAGAACGTCAGGATACTGCTGGCGCCAGCCCATCCGGCCATCCGCGCGACTTCGTTGGTGCCGGCCGCGGTCGGGATTCCATCGTTATAGGGGAGCAGCGGCGTGCCTTCCTGGGCGTGGAGGCCGCTGTTGGGCGACTGCGTCTGCCAATAGCGCCGATCACCAGACGAATACAGCGATTCGATCTCGATTCGCGTGAACGGATGAATCGTCGTCGGCCGGCCATTCTCGCGATTCTGTTCGAGCCAGTTGACTTCTTCGGCAAATTGATGACGGAGCGAGCTTATGATCGATTCGGCCAGCAGATTGGGTTGTTCGCTCTCGCGCGAGTTTTTCCCAGCTTCGAGAATCAGCCGGGCCGCCTCGACCCGGCTGATCGGCTTGATCTCATCCAGATAGGTGTTGAGCACGCCGAGGCCGGTCAGCGTCTCGAACTCGTCGTAGGCCGGGTCGTCGAGCGGAATGTAAACGACATAGGTTGAGGCGTGGGCCAGTTCGCCGGTCGCGAGCACGGCGAGGATCAGGATCGCCGCGGCCGTCTGGTGCGCCCGGATCGATTTGAGCGAGTGCTTCACCGCTGCGAGTTCTCCTGGCGCTCGAGCGCGAGTTTTCGCCGCTCGCCGATACTCGAGAGCTGATCCAGAATCTCGCGATCCGACACGCGCCGGGTCGTCGTCTGCCGTGCGCCGCGCGGGATTGCCGCCGCAGCCTCCGGCTTTGGTGTCTTCGGCGTCGCAGGCGGGTTCGACACCCGCTCGACGACCGGCCACGCCGGCGATGGCGTCCCGTCCAGCAGATAGTGCATCAGGACGTCCCGCACGTAGCGGCGCGTTTCGGCCGGCGCGCTGTCAACTCCACGATTGCCGGCGCCTTTTTCGCCCGCGTTATAGGCCGCCAGGATTGCGGGCAGCGCACTCAGCGCCGCGGTTTGCTGATGCCGCCGCAAGTAGTCGATATAGCGGGCCGCACCCAGCGTGTTCTGCACCGGGTCAAAGAGATCGTAGACGCCAAAGTCGGCGGCCGTCGGCGGCTCCAGTTGCATCAGGCCGATCGCGCCAGCGCTCGAGATCGCATTCGGATTGCCCGCCGATTCGACGCGCGCGATAGCGTTTAGGAGATGCGGATCGATGCTGTACATCGTGCCGACCACCGCAAACAGCGACTGGTAGTCGATGTCCTGGCGCGCCTGATAGCTGCCCACTTGTTGAGCGAACACCGGCAGGCCAAGGCTCAGCAGCGCCGGTGGCACGAGCGCTAGCATCATCAAGCAGATCGGCGATCGCATCTTTGCGTGGCGCGGCTTCATGGCTTGGGAAATGAAAGAGTAGCTCGGCGGGATCAATTGAATAGTCAGTCAGTCCGCGACCGGTGACTCGCGAACGCCGTTGGCCTGGTAGGCAATCGCGATACCGTCGGGCTGCGCGGTCATCTCTTCGGACATCAGCCGGAGCGATCGCACGACCAGGCCGTGAGCCTTGGCGAAATTCACGACCTGCAATCTCTCGTCGGCGTTGAGCGCACTGCCGAGCACCACCATTTCCTCGAAGCCCTGATGCGACAGGATCGTTTCGATCTCGCTCAGCGTGCCAAGCACTGGCACGCCGTGAATCCTTCTGCGCTGGAGGAATTCGTTGACGTCGACGAAGCCGACGATCCGCGCCGAGTTCCGGTAGCTCCGGCAGAAATAATCGATCAGAGGCAAATCATGCGCGCCCGAACTGATTCCGACGATCCGCCGCTCGGAACGAGCCAGGTTCGAGAGCATCCCGCTCAGCACACGAAACGAAAGCCGCGTCCCGATCAGCACGTAGGACGCCATCAGCCAGAAGAGCAGCGCGGTCGAGGCGTGCATATCGACCGCGATCATCGAGCGGCCGACCAGCAGCACCAGCGACGCGATCGCGGTCGCGCAGAAAACCCGCAGCGTGTCCTCGAGTCCGGTGTAGTGCCACATCGAGCGGTACACGCCGAACGCGCCGAGCGTGCAGAGCGTCACGACTGCGACCGACGGCGCACTGCGCACGATACCCAGTGGCGAGCCGGCCGCGAGTTCGAAATCGCGCGCAAACAGCACCGCCATCCCGTACGCCGCGACGATCGAAATTCCGTCGAGCACGACTTCGGCGATCCGGCGCTTGTAGCTGATAGTGAGCAGCAGCCGCCCGAGCCCATGCGAATTCACAAAAACATCGCCGGGCGAGACGTTGCGGAACGATTGATCGATCAGAAAGAAGGCCAGCACCAGGAAGATGACCGCGGTGATTGGCAGCACCTCATTGAAATACTGCGCCGGCAGCCTCGAGAGCGCGACTGCAATCGCGGCGGTGCTCGCCGACAGCGCGAACAGCAGCATCGCCGCCTGCCGATCGCTGAGCCCGAGCGCGACCAGCCGATGCGACGAGTGATCGCGCCCGCCGACGCTGATTCGACTGCCGAGCATCAGCCGGCTCGCCGTCACGGTGGTGGTATCGAGGATCGGCGTGAACGCGAGCAGCAGCGCCAGCGACGATCCCATCGGCAGCGAGGTGTTGTCGGAGCCGCCGGCGCGCATCGCCAGCGTCGCGAGCATCAGGCCGAGCGTGAGCGCGCCGCCGTCGCCCATGAAAATCGACGCGGGATTGAAATTGAAGACCAGGAATCCGGCGCACGCTCCCGCGACTGCCGCCGCCACTGCCGCGCTCGGATTGCCGTGCAGATAGAGCAGCACCGACGCGCCCAACGCGCCGAGCGCAGTGGTGCCGGCGCATACCCCGTCAAGATGGTCCAGCATATTGACCGCGTTCACCAGCCCGACGATCCAGAACATCACCACTATGAAGCTGAGCGTCGCGGGCAACTGCGGGAGCCGCCACGGCGACCACGACATCAGCAGCGCCACGATCATGATCTGGAGCACTAACTTGGTGCGCGGCGCGAGCGTGATCACGTCATCGACGAGTCCCACTGCGCACATCATGATGGCCGCGCTCGCGAGCGGCAGATCGAGCGAGCCGGTGATCGCGGATGCCGCGACAAAGCCGACCGTAATCGCGAGCCCGCCGAGCAGTGGAATCGAGCCGCGATGCCATCGGTCCTCGCGCGGGCGCGCCACCACGCCGAACCGCGTCGCGACGACGCGCACGATTGGAATCGCGGCCACCGTGAAGATGAACCCGAGCACGATTCCGAGGTAGCAATTGGTGAGGAGCACTTGCTTTCCAGGGCGGAGGACTAAGGTCGGTATTGAGAATGGTCTAGGACGTCAGCGGCATCCGCGACAGGGAGTCATCGGAATCCACCGATGCTCTACGAAAATGATCGGCGACCAGCTTGACGATCGCGTCGGGCCGGACCAGCGGCTGATGCCCCAGGAGCGACCGAATCTTGTCGAGGCACGGCACGCGCCGATGCATATCCTCGAAGCCGTCGCCGTAAACCTCGCGGTACGGCACGAATTGGATTGGCGAGTTGCTGCCAGTGATTTCACGAACCATCCGAGCGAGTTCCAGCACCGACATCTCGACGTCGTTGCCGACGTTGAACACCTGTCCGACCGCGCGCGGCTCGGCGCTCAGACGCGCCATCGCCTTGACGACGTCGCCGACGTAGCCGAAGCATCGCGTCTGCTTGCCGTCGCCATAAACCAGTATCGGCTGACCCGCGAGCGCCTGCTGAACGAAGCGCGGCAGCACCATCCCGTAGCGGCCGGTCTGGCGCGGCCCGACTGTATTGAAGAGCCGCACGATCGTGACCGGCAGGCCTTCCTCGCGGTAGTAAGCGATCGCGAGAAATTCATCGATCGCTTTCGAGCAGGCGTAGGCCCATCGGCTGCGCGTAGTGGGGCCCATCACGAGGTCGTCGTCCTCGCGGAACGGCAACTTCTCGGATTTTCCGTACACCTCGGAAGTGGACGCCAGCAGCAGCGGACGTTTGTTCGCCGCGGCCACTGACAGCACTAACTCGCTGCCTGCGACGTTGGTGACGATAGTGTGGACGGGCCGCTCGACGATCAATTGAACCCCGACCGCCGCGGCCAGGTGAAACACGAAATCGCATTCCTCGATCAGACCCTCGACCAGTTCGCGATCGAGCACGCTGCCGCGCACGATCCGAAAATTCGCATGCGCGCTTAGGTGCTCGATATTCGACTCGCGGCCGGTGGACAGGTTATCCAGCACGGTGACGCGCTCGCCTTGCAGCAGCAGATGCTCCGCGAGATGCGAGCCGATAAAACCCGCGCCTCCGGTAATCAGGTGATGAATTGCGCTTACGCTGGACATCGTCGATTTCGTTCCCCCTTCGTCGCCCAGGCCGGCTTGCCGCCCGGCCCGCAAATCACGAACTGGATCCAATCCCTCTATCAGCCGAGTGCGGCAACCCGGCGCGCAACTCGAGGATCGCGTCCTCCGTATTCACGCGCGGTTCCCATCCGAGTAGTCGTTTCGCTTGCGAACTATCGGCCAGGGTATGCCGCGCCTCTCCGATCCGGGCCGGCAGATTGACCACCGGACCGCCGATCAGTTGCGCGACCCGGTTGATACTCAAGCTTTGGCCGCGCCCGACGTTCAACGCTCTGCCGTCGGCAACTGCGGCGTCGGCCTCGAGCGCCAGCAGATTCGCCCGCACCACGTCCGAGACATGAGTGAAATCGCGAGTCTGCTCGCCGTCGCCGAAAACGGTCATCGGCAATCCCATCCGGCGCTGGCGCAGGAACAGGCTGATCACGGTGACATATGCGCCCTCGGTCGCCATGTTCGGACCAAAAACGTTGAAGTAGCGCAGCGTCAGCGCCGGCATCCCATAGTGGAGATGAAACAGCCGCACGTATTCTTCCGACGCGAGCTTTTGCAGTCCGTAGGGATTGAGCGGCGCGGTCGGCATGCCCTCCGACAGCGGCAGCCTCTCCTGGTTGCCGTACACCGACGACGATCCGGAATAGATGAAGCGGCGCGCGCCCGCGTCCCGCGCAGCCACCAGCACATTCAGCGTGCCGACCACGTTCACCATGTGCGTTTCGATCGGCTGCTCGATCGAGAGCGGCACCCGCGGCAACGCGGCCGCATGGAACACTGCCTCGACCCCGTCGAAAATCGCGCGGATGTCCGCCAGCGAGCGCAGATCGGCATAGAAAAACTCGGCGCGAGGATCGAGCCGGTCGCGGCTGCCGGTCGATAAGTTGTCGATCGTGCGAACGCGAAACGACGCGTCGAGCAACGCGCGCACCAGGTGCGACCCGATGAATCCGGCGCCGCCGGTTACCAGCACCAATCGATCGTTGCCGCGAGTGCTCGCGTTCATCGCTGCTCGATTCAAATCGGTCGATTGCAAATGGCTGGACACGCTTTGCGAGGGTGGCTACGCCTGCAGAATCGGGGCATCCGAATCCTTCCACGGCGCGGTGACGTTCCTCGTATCCACCACCAGCCGGGCATTTTTCACCAGCATCTCGTAATCGACGTTGCGATGATTGGTGAGCACCACCACGGCGTCGGCCTCGCGGATAATCTCCGCGGTCAGCGGAACCGATTTCATCTCGCGGGTGAGATGGCGCGAGCGCAGGATCGGTACGTGCGGATCGTGAAAGCTTACATTCGCGAGCCGCTCTTCGAGGATCCTGATGATCCGCAACGACGGCGATTCGCGGACGTCATCGACGTCGGCCTTGTACGCCACACCGAGCAGCAGGATTCGCGAGTCCTTCAGCGGCTTGCCGTGCAGATTCAATCCTTGCACCAGCCGATCCACGACGTAGGTGGGCATCACGCCGTTGATCTCGCCGGCCAGCTCGATAAACCGCGTCGGGAAATCATACTGGCGCGCCTTCCAGGTGAGATAGACCGGATCGATCGGGATGCAGTGTCCGCCAAGTCCGGGGCCCGGATAAAATGGCGTGAAGCCGAACGGCTTGGTCGCCGCCGCATCGATCACTTCCCAGATATCGATCCCCATCTTCTGAAACAGCACTTTCAGCTCGTTGACCATCGCGATGTTGACGCATCGATAGATGTTCTCGAGCAGCTTCGACGCCTCTGCCACGCGCGCCGACGAGACCGGCACGACTCGCTTGACCACTTCGCCGTATGCGGCCGCCGCGACGGCGAGGCAATCCTTGGTGACGCCGCCGACCAGCTTGGGAATCGTGCCGGTGTGGAAAGCGTGATTGGCCGGATCCTCGCGCTCCGGCGAGAACGCAAGGAAGTAATCTTTGCCGGGCTGCAGGCCGGTCTCGTCGAGGATGCCGCGCACGACTTCGTCCGTCGTTCCCGGATAGGTCGTGCTTTCGAGCACCACCAACTGCCCCGGATGCAATCGCTGCTTGATCTCGACAGTCGTATCGACAATGTGCCGCAGATCCGGCGATTTGCCTTCGCCGAGCGGCGTCGGCACGCAGATGATCGCCGCGTCGCAGCGCGCCAGTTGATCGAACGAGGTGGTCGCCTTCAAGGCCCCGCTGCTTACGATGCCTTGAATGCGCGCCGCCGGTATGTGTTCGATATAACTGTGTCCGGCGGCCAGCGCCTTGATTTTGGCCGGGTCAACGTCGAAGCCGACCGTTTCGAATCCCGCTTCCGCAAAGCAGCAGCAGAGCGGCAATCCGGCGTAACCCAGTCCGATGAGACCGATCACAGCTTGATGGGATTGAAACTTCTCAACTGCGCGCGCCGCTAGATCATTCATTCCTCGCCCCCCTGGAACGACTTGGCCGTAACACTTTCGGGTTAAGCGCGATGCTTTTGGAAATGCGTCCGCCCTCCCGTGGGAGACGGTCTCCCCGGGCTCGAGCAGCAGTCCCTTTTGCCCCGAGCTTCAAAATCCCTTGCGATCGAATTAACGAACATAGGACGTACCAACATCCCAACTCGACGGTCAAGGGCTGTTCACTCTTAGCCTCATTTTTGATCGGGTCTATGTGCACTATCTGATTATTGTCATCGAGGTGGCTATATCTCTCTATGCATTGCATTAGATAGCTATACTCGCAATGAAGTTATTTTCATGCGCTCGATTATTAACTCGTAGTTATTGGACGAAAATTGGTGCGACAACAAGCTGTCGGCCATCTTGCAGGCTTTAGTACGCTAGCTTCGCGTCTGATTGTCTAGCGAGTTTTTATTTGTCGACGTTGGGAGATGAGGCCGTGCAAAGGTGACACTCAAGAGAGCGTCCGCGAACTAACTTTTGACACGTGCGGAACAAAAATATTCGTTTTTCTGACGCCCGATCAAAAATTTGTGCTCGGTTAAATCGATTTTCATTCGCTCGCGCTTCGCTCGCGGCGCGGCTGACTCAAATACCGTGATTGATCTACACTGCCGATACTCGAAGGCTCGATAACTTTAGCCAGAGCCGTTGGACTGGCGTCGTCAGTTTTGACGAACGAAATGAAAACAAAACTCTTTCGATATTGACTCTGGACTATGGTCAAGGGTGTAGCCTGTGGCGCAGATGAGAATCGGTCGAGTGGCGGACGCGGCGGGCGTGAGCATTGACACCATGCGCTTCTATGAGCGCCAGGGGCTCATCGCGAAGCCGCGGCGGACAGTCGCAGGCTATAGGATTTACGCCGACGAGGTGCTCGATCGCTTGCGCTTTATCCAGGATGCGAAAGCGCTCGGATTCTCGCTCAAGGAAATCCGCGAACTGCTGTCGATGGGCGTAAAATCGACCGCGGAATGCGGACCGGTGACGCGCAAGGCGGAAGCCAAACTGGCCAAGATGAACGACGAAATCCGCCGGCTGCAGCGGATGCGCCGCACGCTCGAGAAGATGGTCCACGATTGCGGCGGATGCGCCGGCGCGCGATGCGCGAAGTGCCGCTCAGCGCGCGATTTCACGCCGCCCATCAAGCTTCACTGAGCGCGCGAAACCGCCCCGACTCGATCGTCATCAAAACAATTTAACGCGGGCTGCGGTAACGCCGCCCATCCAACGGTCCAGCGAGGAGTGAAACCCGCCATGGAAGTAGTGATCTATACCAATCTCGGATGCTCGGCTTGCCAGCAAGCGAAGGAATTCTTTCGCCGCGAACAAAATCGACTTTATCGAAAAGAGCATCGCCAACGATCCAGCCACGCGCGACGAACTGATCAACCTCGGCTACCGCGCGGTGCCGGTAATCAAAGTCGGCGGCGAAACGATGGTCGGATTCAGCGCACCCAAGCTGCGCAAGATGCTTGGGCTCGGCGCTTAAGCGCAGGAGATCGCGATGACCAATTCGGCGCCGTACCAGGTCGCATTCGAAAACGAATACGTGCGAATCGTTCACGTCAATCTAGCGGCGGGCCAGGATGCGCCGAAATATACGCCGGTTGCGATGCCGATGGTCCGGGTCGATCTCAACTCCGGCCAGACGCACTACCTCGAGCATTTGGCGGAAGTCCATGACGATGCGGGCAAGACCGCCGTGCGCGAGATTCGCGTCGAACTCAAATCGGCGCCGAAATCGGAGCCGCTCGAACTCGACGCCGTGCGGCTCGATCCGGCGCGATACACCGTCGATTTCCAAAACGATCGCGTGCGGATCGTGCGCCTCGGTTTCGCGCCGCACGAGCGAGGCCTGATGGTATCGCATCCGCCGCGCGTGCTGGTGACGCTCACTGACGTCGCGGTGAAGCTAAAATTTCTCGACGGACGCACCGACGAGCGCGGCGCGCCGGCGGGCCTCGCGGGATGGCTCGAAACCGAGACCCTGCAGACCGAGAATGCGCGCGATCAGCCCCTGCAAGTCGTGCTGGTGGAACCGAAAAGCGGCGCCTTCTAGCTTGCCGCCTATGCCTCTTAACCCGAGGCTGAAGGCCGCCGTCTTATACCCCCGCCCGTTATTTAGGAGGGGCGAGGGACGGAAGAACGAACGCGCCTGCCGCGATCTCGCGAGCAGGCGCGCTGCACTTTCAGATTCGAACAGTCGGAAGAGCCGTCAGGCGAGCCCTTCCTCTTTCAGCGCCGCCTGGACCTTCGGCCGCGCCGCGATCCGCTCCGAGTAGGCCTTGACCCTCGGCCACTTCGCGAGATCGATTCCGACGAATTTCGTCCACGTCGTCATCACGAACAGGTACGCGTCCGCGACCGTGAACTGCGCGCCCGTCAGGAACGGACCGAGCTTGCCAAGTTGCGCATCGACCAGCGCGAATTGCCTTCCGATCCCTTCAATCGCGATCTTCTTGTAATCGTCGGGGGTCGCCGGATTGAACAACGGCGCGAATCCCTTATGCAGTTCGCTGCTGATGAAGTTGAGCCATTCCTGGACCTTGTAGCGCTCTATCGTTCCCGCCGCAGGCACGAGCTTCGTCTCGGGCTTGCGATCGGCAAGATACTGCACGATCGCGGGGCCCTCGGTGAGCACCTCGCCGCTGTCGAGCACCAGCGTCGGCACCTGCCCCTTTGGATTGATCGCGGTGAAGTCGGCGCCGCTCTTGGTCTTCTTGGTTTTGAGATCGACGGCCTCGAGTTCGGCATTGATTCCTGCCTCTTGCAGCACGATATGCGGCGACAGCGAGCACGCGCCAGGAGAAAAATACAGCTTCATGGTTGAACTCCTTATGAACGGCTTGGGGTTGGGCGTTACAACTGAACTCGATAAGACGTTCGCCTAAGCGATGCAACCAGCGAATCGTGAATTGAAGCTTACGATGCGAAAGCGTCGAGGATTTTCGCGCGGTAATGATCCTGCTCGTCGGCGCTGGTCTGCGTCGAGGGCACCGCGAGGATCACCGTATCGAGCAGGCCTTCGCGCGCTTTCAGCCGCTCGCGAACCCGATCGATCGGGCCGACCGCCGCGAACGCATCGACCATCTCGCGCGGAATCTTGTCGAGCGCGTCGTCAGGTTTGCCGCTCTTCTGCAATGCGCGAACCTCTTCGAGCACGTTGCCAAATCCTTCTGCCGTCATGATGTCGTCGTAGATGCGCGCCCGGATCGAGAACAGGAACGTGCGCGCCGCGACTCGATACGCCGTCGCGAGATCGTTGTCGATCACGGTGAAGCATTGGCCGAGGATCTCGAATTCCGAGCGCCTGCGATTCGATATCGATAGTCCCGCCGCGACCGCCGGTACGACGTTTTCGCGCACGTGGCGCGGCGAAAACATCGGATTACCGATCAGCCCGTCGGCCAGCTCGCCGCTAAGTTGCGCCATCTTCGGTTTCACGCCCGCAACGTAAATCGGAAAGCGCGGACGCGGCTGCGGAGTTCTGCGCGGAGTAAAATCGCGCGCCCGCACGTGATAATACTCGCCCTGAAATTCGATCGGACCGCCGCCCGCCGACTTCTCCGTGATCAGCCGCATCAGTTGCAGATACTCGCGCATCTGGCTGACCGGTTTGCCGGCGTCGTGCCCACCGTACCAATTGTTATTGCGATTCGGATGGGCGACGCCGAGCCCGAGGATGAACCGTCCCTCGCTCAAATAGTCGAGATCGAGCGCCGCAAAAGTCAGCATCACGGGACTGTGCGTGAAGGCGAGCACCACGCCCGCGCCGAGCTTGATCTTCGAGGTGGACGGGGCGACGGCGGCGAGCGGAATCAGCGCGGAATTGACGAACTCGCCTTGCCATATCGAATCGAAGCCGGCTGACTCGATCTTGCGCGCCCATTCGATCATGCGCGGCGCCGGTCCCGACGGGAGAAACATCGCGTGCTTCAATTGCGCACCTCAATCAGCGAGCTTCAATTGCGAATCGTTCACGCCGGACGCACGACTCCCTTCACGACGAACACGGTGCCCGCGGCGACGATCGTGCCGCCCGGCCGCACGCGCTTCACCACGTTGGCGACCGCGCTTTTTGTCCGCAGGATGTCGTGCGTGAAGTGAAACAGGGCCGCATCGACGGTGCGCGGCGGCGACGTGCTCGGCGTTTGCCGCGTCGCTCTGGACCGGGATCGCGATTCCGCCGGCGCCGCGGATTTCGTTCACGACTTTGTTGATGACATCGGCGCTGCGCGCCACCAATGCGACCTTGTAACCTTCGGCGAAGCGGCGACCCAGCGCCGCGCCTAATCCTTCGCCGACTCCGACTACAACTGCGACTTTGCTTTTCGGATCAGACATGGTTTTGATACCTCAGTTGCATATTGCAACTAACGCAGCGGCGCCCGCGAGGCAATGGGCCTGCGCAACCGCGGCGCACGATTAGCCTCGACAGATAGGTGGGGCGCGGTTGTAGAATATCCTCACTTCGCATTAGGAGATTGCCATGAGCGGTGCAAAGGAAAACTGGCGGATCGAGGGCGAGTACTTCGAATCGTGCAACTGCGAGATGCTCTGTCCGTGTCTGCTATCAGGCTCGCAGGCGCGGCCGACCGACGGCCATTGCGACGTGGTGCTCGCGTTCCACGTGAATCGCGGCAGCTACGGCAAGACCGACATCTCGGGCCTTAATGCGGTGCAGGCGCTGACCACGCCGGGACCGATGGCCAAGGGCGGCGGCACGCTCGCGCTCTATATCGACAGCAAGGCGAACGCCGAGCAGCGTGCAGCGCTCGAAGCGATCTTCGACGGCTCGGCCGGAGGCCCGCCGGCGCTGTTCGGACCGATGATCGCGACGCGGCTGCCCACCAAGTCCGCGCCGATCACGTTCACCGCGAACGGCAACGTCAAAAAACTCAGTATCCCGAGCATCACCGAGGTGACGGTCGAGGGCGTCACCGGCGCGGGCAATAAGGTCGTATGGATCGACAATGTCGGCCATCCCGCATCGACGCGGCTCGCGATCGCGAAGGGCACCTCGAGCAGTTTCAAGGACCACAACCTGGTCTTTGAAAATTCGGGACGCAACGGGCACTTCGCGCCGATCAACTGGTCGAACGCTTAGCGCAATCGCGCGACGCGACCCTCGCGATGACGACTGCGAATCCGTCACTGCCTGCGCCGCCGCGATTGCCGGCGCGCGAGCGGATACTCACGCTGGCGGAACTCGGCGGGCTCACGATTCTCGCGTGGCTCTACCTGGTGCGGATGCCGATGACGCCCGCCGATCTCGGCGGTGTCGTCGCGCGACTCGCGTCGCCGATGCCGTCGCAATTGGTGGACGCGTGGCTCACCTTCATGATGTGGGCGGTGATGATGGTCGCGATGATGCTCCCCAGCGCGAGCCCGATGATCCTGATATACGCTCGAATCGCGCACGGGCGCGAGCGCGCTCCGGCGCAATGCACGCGGATGTTCGCGCTCGGCTACGTCGCGGTGTGGACGGCTTACAGCGTCGCGGCGACCGCACTCCAAATCGCGCTGCACGCAACGTCGATCATTTCCAACGCATCGATCGCGACGCCGATCGCAGGCGCCGTGATTCTGATCGCGACGGGAATATATCAACTCACGCCGTACAAGCAGGCGTGCCTCGGCCATTGCCAATCGCCGATCGCATTTTTCATGACGCGATGGCGTGACGGCGCAGCCGGCGCGTTCCGCCTTGGCCTCGAGCACGGCGCGTTCTGCGTCGGATGCTGCTGGATGCTGATGGCGTTGCTGTTCGTCGCGGGCGTGATGAACCTCGCGTGGGTAGCCGCGATCAGCGCGTTCGTGCTGCTGGAAAAGGTGACGCCCTACCCGCGCGCGATCGCGAATATTGCGGGCGCGATCATGCTCGCAGGCGGAATCATCCTCGGCCTGCGCACCGTGATTTCCTGATCGCTACGGGTGAGGACACGGCATGGATGCAAAACTGACGCGCGACGCGACGGCGCTTATCGTCGTCGATATGCAGAACGGATACTTGCATCCGAAAGGATCGTTCGCGCGACTCTACGGCAACGCCGCATCGCCGCAATTCGATCTCACGCTGCTGCGCCGCGCGATTCCCGGATGCGCCAAACTCATCGCCGCCGCGCGCCGGGCGAACGTGCCAGTCATCTATCTCAAATACGTGTATCGTCCCGACTACAAGGACGGCGGCGTGCTGATTCAGGAAATCAATCCCGCATTGAAGACCGTGCAGTACGTCGCGGACGGAACGTGGGACGCCGAAATCGTCGATGAACTCGCGCCGGAGCCCGGTGATTTCATCGTCAAGAAATCGCGCTACAGCGGCTTTCACGCAACGCGGCTCGAGACCGTTTTGCGGAGCCTGCAGGCGCGCTCGCTGGTTATTTGCGGAGTGACCACGCATTTCTGCGTCGAGTGCACGGCGCGCGACGCGCACATGCGCGACTACCGCGTGTTTATCGCCCGCGACGCCACCGACGAAGCGAATCCCGCGTGGAAGGAGATGGCGCTCGCGAGCTTTCAGGTCGGCTTCGGCTGGGTCTTCGACGTGGACGAAATCGCGCAGTCGTGGAGCGTCGCGGACGTGAGGTAGCGAGTAGCTACATCGTCACAACGATCTTGCCGATCTGCGCGTCGCTCAGCATGTATGCGTGCGCGGCGGCGAGCCGGCCGAGCGCAAAGGTCTTATCGACCACGGGCCTCAGCGCGCCAGTCGTGAAGTCGTCGAGAAAATCGGCGGCGAATCGCTCGCCGCATATGAACGATTCCTCCGGACTGCGCGTGCGAAACGTAACCCCGATGATGCTGACGCGCTTGCGCGCAACTTCGTCCAGGTTGCAGTCGCCGACGTTGCCGGCGTTGCGGCCGACGCTCACCAGTCGGCCTTTGATCGCGAGCACGCGGATGTTGCCCTCGAGCATCGGGCCGCCGACCGAATCGATAATCACGTCAACGCCGCGCTTGCCGGTCAGCGCGAGCACCGCGGCGGGCCATCCAGGCGCGCTCGCATCGATCACATCGGTCGCGCCGAGTTCGCGAAGCGCCGCGCTCTTCGACAGCGATCGAGTGGTGGCGATCACCGGCCTCGCTCCGATGCGCCGTGCGATCTGAATCGCCGCGATGCCGACGCCCGACGGCCCCGCGGTGATCACGATTGATTCATCGGGCCGAGTCGCGGCGTTGGTTACGATCGCGTCGTGCGCGGTGATGAAAACGATGGGAATCGACGCAGCCTCGGCGAACGGCATCGCGTCGGGGATTCGCATCAGCGCGCGCGGATGCGCGACCACGTACTCGGCGTAGGAACCCGGCGCGCGGCCCATCACGCGATCGCCAACGCGCCAACCGGAGACGCCATCGCCGAGCGATTCGATCACGCCGGCAAACTCGCCGCCCGCGCGCATCGGGCGCAGCGCCGGATTGTCGGAGCGCATCAGCGGACGCGCGATCAACTCGCCGCGATTCAAGCCGGCGGCGCGAATCGCGATCAGCACCTCGCCGGGTCCGGGACTCGGGCGCGGAACTTCGCGCGGCTCGAATACGCCCCCGTCGGGGCCTGGTACGACAAAAACTGCCTTCATCTGATCACCGCGTGATCGCCGCGCTGAACGGCGCGATCTTACTTCACGTACAAAAAAATTCCCTCGTAGATGAGCGCCGGCTTGTCATTGCCGACCACGTGCACGTTGGTCTCGACCGTCATCTGCGTGCCCTGCGGCTTCGGTTCGACCGCGATGATGCGATTGTGCCCGTGCACCGACGCGCCCGCCGGAACCGGCGAGATGAATCGCAGCTTGTTGGCGCCGTAATTCACCACGTTGCGAAAGCCGGTCACCTGCCAATCGTTCTCAATCTCGAGCGCTGCGACAAAGCCCAGCGTCAGGAATCCGTGTGCGACCGGACCGCCGAACGGACTCTCGCGCTTGCATCGCTCGACGTCGAGATGAATCCACTGATGATCGCCGGTGACGTCGGCGAACTGCTGGATCTTCTCCTGCGTCACCGCGATCGGCTTGCTCCACGCGCCGAAATCCTTGCTGATTTTCGAGCGCAGTTTTTCAACATCGTCAAAACGAATATTTTCCATGCGAACCTCCGGCGTTGATTATAAGATCGATGCGGCGTCGCTTTTTCTCATTCGATCGAGTCAAATTCATCGCGCGTGACGCTTCGCGGCTGGTGCGTCGATTGCTGATGGCTGGCGTGCGCCGAGCCGCCCGAGCGCCGCTGCTCCGCGCTTGCGCAACGCCGGCCCCGGTCGCGCAGTCATCTCGCGCGCGCGAATCGGCTCGTCGCATTCAGGACACTTGAACGCGGGTGCAATTTTCTTTCCACAGGTCCGATGAATCAACTCGACCGGCGGCCCGTCCGCTCCCGCCATCCAGCGGTCGCCCCAATTCAGCATCGACACGATCACCGGATAAAGGTCGATGCCCTTCTCCGTGAGCCGATACTCGAAACGGCGCGGCCGCAATTGATACTGCACGCGCGCGAGCACCTTCTGCGCGACCAGCTTGCGGAGCCGCTCGGACAGCCGATGCCGCGGCATCTGCAGGTCCCGCTCGAAATCCTCGAAGCGGCGCACGCCGAGGAACGCATCGCGCAGGATGAGCATCGTCCAGCGGTCGCCGATCACCGAGAGCGTCCGCGCGAGCGAGCAAGTCATCTGATCGATATCGTTCCAGCGCACAGTTCTTCTCTCTCCGATTACTACTCGATGCCTTGACTCGATAATAAGTTCCAAAATAGAACTTAGTCAAGTTGGCGGGCCGAGTGGATAGTCCGGTTCAAGCAAGGGAGTAATCACATGAACGACCAATGGCACAAAACGGCGTGCATACTCTGCAGCGTGAATTGCGGAGTCGAGGTCAAGCTCGAAGGACGGCACATCACGCGCGTGCGCGGCAATCGCGAGCACGTCGCGTCGCACGGCTACGCCTGCGAGAAAGCGCAGCGCCTCGACTACTATCAAAACGCCAAGGACCGGATTGATTCGCCATTGCGGCGCCGCGCCGACGGCACGTTCGAGAAAATCGACTGGGACACCGCGATCCGCGAGATCGCCGAGCGCCTGGTGCGGGTCCGCGATACCCACGGCGGCGCGAGCATCTTCTATTACGGCGGCGGTGGCCAGGGTAATCATCTGTGCGGCGCATACAGCGTCGCGACGCGGCGCGCGCTCGGCATGGTTTATTCCTCTAATGCGCTCGCGCAGGAAAAGACCGGCGAGTTCTGGGTCGATGCGCGCCTCTATGGCGGACGTCCGGCGCCGGATTTCGAGCACGCCGAAGTTGCGATGTTCGTCGGCAAGAATCCGTGGCAGTCGCATGGCTTCCAGACTGCGCGGCCGATATTGAAGTCGATCGCCGCCGATCCCAATCGTGCGCTGATCGTGATCGATCCGCGCCGCAGCGAGACCGCGGAGATGGCCGATTATCATCTGCAGGTGCGTCCCGGCGCCGACGCCTTCTGCCTGAGCGCGATTCTCGCCACGCTGGTGCAGGAGGATATCGTCAATCACGATTTTCTGCGCGAACACGCGAGCGGTGGCGCGCTGCTGTTCGACGTATTGCGCAACATCCCGATCGCTGAATACTCCGCACGGGCCGGCGTCGCCGAGAATTTAGTGCGGGAAGTCGCGCGCCGAATCGCCCGCGCCGCGAGCGTCTCGATCCTCGAGGATCTCGGAATCGAGATGTCGCCGCATAGCACGCTCAATTCGTACCTGGAAAAATTACTGTTCGTCCTCAGCGGAAATTTCGGCCGCAAGGGCGGCATGAACCTGCACACCAGCATGGGCAAACTGGTTGGCAAAGTGATCGGCAATCGGCGAAGCCCGGTCGGCGGCCATCTGATTATCGGCGGGATGATCCCGTGCAACGTGATCCCCGACGAGATTCTGACCGACCATCCGAGGCGCTTCCGCGCGATGATCGTCGAAAGCGCCAATCCGATTCATTCGCTCGCCGACAGCAAGCGGATGCGCGAGGCCCTCGACGCGCTCGACACCGTCGTCGTGATCGATGTTGCGATGACCGAGACCGCGCGCCACGCGCATTACGTGCTGCCGGCGTCGTCGCAGTTCGAAAAATGGGAGACCACTTTTTTCGCGGGCGAGTTCCCGAGCAATTATTTTTGCTTGCGCGCGCCGATTATCGAGCCGATGCCGGGCACCCTGCCCGAAGCCGAGATTCACGCGCGCCTGGTTCGCGCGATCGGCGCATTGAAGGACGTCGATTTGTCACCGCTGCACGAGGCCGCAGCGATTGGACGCCTCGAATACGCGATCGCGTTTCAGCGCCTGATGTCCTCGCACCCTAAGCTCGGCGCGCTCGCGCCAATCGTGCTGTATGAAACGCTCGGGCCCACGCTCGGCAAGAACAACGAAGTCGCCGCGATCCTGTGGGGTGCGGCGCAGAACTGTGCGACGACTTACGCCGATTCGATCCGCCGCGCCGGGTTCAAGGGCGAAGGGCCCGCGCTCGGCAACGCGCTCTTCGACGCGATCTTCAAGAGCCGCGACGGCGTGACTTTCTCGATCGACGACTATGAAGAAACGTTTCGGCGCATCGAAACTCCGGAAGGCCGAATCCAGATCGACATCCCCGAACTGATCGACGAATTGAAGACGCTGCCGAAGGACAAGCTCGAACGCGATCCCGCATTCCCCTTTATCCTCGCGGCGGGCGAGCGCCGTTCGACCACCGCCAACACCATCATGCGCAATCCCGAGTGGCGGCCCAAGGACCGCGCCGGCTCGCTTAGAATGAGCCCGCGCGACGCGGAGTCGCTCGGCCTCAAGACCGGCGGACGCGTACGTATCACGACTCGGCGCGGCAGCGCGGAGGCCGTCGTCGAGCTGAGCGATCGCTTGCAACCGGGACACGTAACGTTGCCGAATGGCGCCGGCCTGTCTTATCCCGACGCCAATGGCCGCTCAGTTCTGCATGGTGTGGCGCCGAACGAACTCACCGCGTCGGATTATCGCGATTGGCTCGCGGGCACGCCGTTTCATAAGCACGTGCCGGCGCGAATCGAGGCCGTCTGACGCGCTAGCGATGCGGCGATGATCGCTCGATGCTTGGCATCGCGGCGGCGGTCAGGTTTGATAGCAGCAGCGGCGATGCTCGCCAGTGCGTCGCACTTGCCAAATGTATCCGCGCTTCGCTAGACCGATGCTCATGTCGCAAGAGAAATCCATCGAACCGCCGCCGGCCGCCGCCACCTCATCCGAAACGACCTCCTACGACTGGAAGGCCATCATCGACGACCTCAACGCGCTGCTGCGGCTTCGCACCACGCCCATCGGCATGAAGATGTTCCCGACTGTCGAGGAGATGGAGGCGATCCCCAAAATTCGGCGGCCCAAGTCGATTCACACCACCGACCAAATCGTCGCGCAGGCCGCGCGGCTGGGATGGACCGTCGGGATCACGATGAAGGACCTGGCGGGCGCGCAGTGCGGCGCAGTCATCGGGCTTCATCCGCGCGACGAGGACTGGCTCTCCGGCAAGGCGATGGCGGGCGTGTGGTACTCGACGCTGGCCGATTCCTCGGCGCATCAGCATGCGATGGACACCGCGCCGCACGGTCGCTACCTCGCGATGGCGGTGTCTCCGCTCGCCTCGGCGCGCCTCAATCCTCCCGACATCTGCCTCATCTACGGAACGCCGGGTCAGATGATCATCTTCATCAATGGGCTTCAGTGGGCGGGCTACAAGAAGTTCCAATGGAGCGTCGTCGGCGAGTCGGCATGCGCAGATTCATGGGGCCGCGCGCTCAAGTCGGGAGAGCCAAGCCTCTCGATACCGTGCTATGCAGAGCGACGCTACGGCGGCGTGCTCGACGAGGAGATGCTGATGGCGATACCGCCGCACTTCCTGCCGAAGACTATCGAGGGGATGAAGCGGCTGGCGGCGAATGGGCTGCGCTATCCGATCGCGCAATATGGAATCCAATCGGATGCGCGGGCGGGGCTCTCGGTCAGCTATGGATCGAGAGAGAAGTAACCGCTCACCTGTCCCTACCGAATGTTCTCACAGCAGGCCTACTTCGCTGTATATCTGTGCGAACAGCGGCGAGAGTTCCTTGAGTTCCACCTCAGCCAGCGCCTTGATCAGCTTGATCGGATGGTTGGCCAGAACCCGCTGCTCAGCGTTCACCAAGGTCAGCCTCGTGGTCTGCGCGCCACCATGAGCCTCGCGCGGATGCTCGCCGCGCAGAATCGCCGCGACGATGCGCGCGCCGCGCTCGCGCCGATCTATGCCTGGTTCACCGAAGGCTTCGCCTCTCCAGACCTGCTCGCGGCCAAATCGCTCCTCGACGGAGATCTATCCGCATGACTCACGACGCCAAAACCGTACTCGCTTCCGCGCGCGATCTCGCGCCCACCATCAGCGCGCGCGCCGCCGAGATCGAGTCGAATCGCCGCTTGCCGCCCGACTTGCTAGCTCAACTGACTGCCGCCGGATTGTTCCGGATGTTCGTGCCGAAAAGCCACGGCGGCCTCGACCTCGATTACCCCACCAGCATGGAAATCATAGAGGCGCTCGCGACCGCCGACGGCGCCACCGGCTGGGTCGTGATGATCGGATGCGAAACTCCGATGCTGCTCGCGCTGATGCCGCCGCGGCGATTCGATCAACTGTACGCCGACACGCCCGACGTGATCATCGCCGGCGGCTTTGCTCCGCGCGGCGCCGCCGAACCTCAGAGCGATCGCAGCTATCGCGTCAACGGCCGCTGGGCGTTCGCCAGTGGATGCCAGCATAGCAGTTGGCTGCTCGGCAATTGCGTCGTCACTGAAAATGGCAAGCCGCGGCCCGGCCTGATCCCCGGCACTCCCGAGGTCCGCGCGATGCTGTTCAAGGCGGAACGCGCGACGATTCTCGACACCTGGCACGTCGCCGGAATGCGCGGCACCGGCAGCCACGATATCGCGGTCAAGGATATCATCGTGCCGCCCGACGACACCTTCGACATCTTTCTCGGCCGGCCGACGATTCCCGGCCCCGGCCTGTCGGAACCGCTGCTCTACGCGGCGATGCATATCGGCGCGGTCGGAGTTGGAATCGCGGAGCGCGCGCTAAGTGAAATGATCAAGCTCGCGGGCACCGACAAGCAGCGCCTCTATGCGCAGTCGTCGATCGCGGCGTCGCCGCTGTTTCAGTATCGCCTCGGACACGCCGCGACCAGTCTCCGCGCCGCGCGCGGAATCCTGCGCAGCGAGGCCGACGCCGTGTGGGCGATCGCGGTCGCCGAACGCGTCGCGACGCCCGCCGATCGATCGCGCGTGATGGGCACGGTCACGTGGGTCGCGCACACGGCGGCGTCGGTCGTCGATGCCTGCTACACCGCGGGCGGCGGCACTTCGCCGTACGACGCGTCGCCGCTGCAGCGATGCCTCCGCGATATCCATACGCTGACGCAGCACGCCGCAGTCGCCGAATCGTGGCTGAGCGGTGCAGGCGCATCGGTCCTCGGCGCCGATTCCGGTTTCGCGCTCTAAAAACCTCTTCGCCGGCCTTTTTTTGATTTGGATCGAACGCCAAACTTGCGGTATGCAGGTGATCGCACGATCTCACACAAGGCAGGTGATTCCGATGGGCGCATCCGAAAACAAGCAAGCGATCAAGACCATGTTCGCCGAACTCGCCAAAGGCAACGCGCAGGCTTTCCTCGGCGCGATGACCGACGATGTCCGCTTCACTCTCATCGGCACGACCAAATACTCGCGCGTCTTCAATGGCAAGCAGGAGTTGCTCGAAAAACTGCTCGGGCCGCTGAACGCGGAACTGGTCGATGGCATCACGATCACGCCCGACAATCTGATCGCCGACGGCGATTACGTCGCGATGCAGGCGCACGGCAAAGCGATGGGCAAAAACGGCAAGCCGTACAACAACACTTATTGCCAGGTGTTCAAATTCACCAATGGCAAAATTTGCGAAGTGACCGAATATCTCGACACCGAGCTGGTGACTACTGTCTTCGGCAGATAACAGCGACCGCCGAGCAATTTTCGCCACGGGTGCCTGATCGAAAAAGGATTACCTAGTTCACGCGGGCGTCGAAAACTGCGGTCTCGATTCGGCCGCCGCGCTTGAACTGAAAGAAGATTCGGTACAAGCCCGGCTTCGGAAATCCATACGGCATCGAGATGTTCGGCGCGATCGCGACGCTCGCCGGCGCCATCTCGCGCATCGCCATCCCGGCCGGCATCTTCATCGCGCCGATCGCGCCCGGAGCCTTCGCGGCATCGGCGCTCGCCATCATCAACGCAGCCATCGGCACCGATCCCGACGGATGGATATGCGCGAACACGCTCAGATCGCTCGCGACGATTTCCGCATGCGCCGCCATTCCCATGTACGGCTCGAGGTCGCGCGCCGGCTCACCATTTTTGTCCTGCACGATGAACTGTAGCAGCATCGGGATTTTCGCTCGCAGCGGTTCATGCCGCCAGAGCACGCGCGTCCCGTCGGCAAGCACATCGGTCGCGATGCCCGACTCACTGACCTTGGCGATCGGGCCCGACGAATTCGCCGCGAGCGCCTCCGCCCTTCCTGACGAATCGTCGCCGCTCAGCGGCGCGCCAGAAATCTGCGGCAGATCGATCGCGCCGACGAGCGTCCACGGAAAACCGGATTTGTCCACCACGTCGGCGAACACCTGGTAATGCCCCGCCTCGATCGACGGCAGGTTCTCCGCGAACGCGCCCTCCTTGTCGATCGCCTCGGGATGCAGATGCCACATCCGATCGAGTCCCGGCGCCCGCACCATGAACAGATGCATCAGATGGCCGTGGTCCGGGATCAACTGCGGCATCACCTTCTCGCGTATAACGGGCTCGTTCGAATCGGCGGCCCGAATCGCCAGATGATTTGCGCCGTCGAGCATCAGCGCCAGTTTGGGCGGTTTGAACAGCCGCGTGATGCGCGCGAATTGCGCGTCGTCGGCGCCCCACCACACAAAGGCGAAGTAGTACACCATCGATACGATCACCGCCGCAACGAGCATCGCGCGACGTCCGCTGCGCCGCGCCTCGGCCGTGACCGGCGAGCCCTTCGGCAGTTTCGAGTCGCGCGCCGCCGCGCCAATTATCGAGATCGCGCCAAGCGCGAGTCCCGTAACCAGCGCCAGCAGCAGCGCGCCAAGCCAGCGCGGCATCGGCAGCATCTGGCGAGCGAACGACGGCACCGGCACCGACATCTCTGCGCCGCCGCGCGCGCCGCTCACCGCGAGCCGCACCCGCATCGAGCCGTACTCCATCAGCCACAAACTCGACGTGAACAGATGCGGATCGATCGGCGAGCGCAGTGCGAGGTCCGGCACCGGCGTCAGATTTGAACCCGGTCCGCTGAGCCTCGTCACCGACGTGCTGATCGATTTGACGTCGTTGGACTGCGACCGAACCTGCACCTCGGCGACGCCCGGAATCACCTGCGGCACCACCACCGTCACAATAAGATGGTACGGGCCCGCATCGCCCTCGTAGAAAACGTCGGCACTGCCGACATGCGCGAGCGCGGCCGTTGGCGCCGCAAGCGGGATCGCGGTGAAGAGGACGACGAGCGCGATCCGAAGGGCATTTCGCGCGGTCATGATCATATCGCGCAGACGGGCATCACGCGTCGTGTCAGCGCTGGACCTTGCGCATCCAGTTCCCGAGCGCGATTCCGATCGAACAAAAGATGATCGAGACGAACACGGCCATCAGGAGTCCCTGCACCAGCGCGGCCCGCGTCGGATCGAGACGCGCAAAAGTGTACGGATCGTACAGCAGGTTCGCCGGATCGCTGTAACCGAAGTAGATCGTGCCGAAGATTCGGTTGCGCGCCGCCGGCGATAGCAGGAAATTCGCGAACGGCCACTGCGCCGCGATAAACGCTGCCATGAACACCACGCCCGCGTTGATCGCCGACTGCCATCCTCCCCATCGCGCGCCCATCCTCTGCCGCAGCAGATCGAGCGCGAACGCCGGCACGATCAGCAGCACCGGAAACCACAGCGGCACCATGCCCGTCACGTTCTGATAGACCGGCCCCAGCTTGGGCGCCGCCGGGAACAGCGGAAAGATCCACAACGCCGCCAGGAACAGCGCGGTGTAGATCGCGGCCATCGTCGTGGCCGGCCATCGCGATGACGACACCAGCGATATCGACAGCAGCACGATCGGAAATGCCTTCGCCACCGCCAGATAAAACGACGAACTATGCATGAACTCCATCGGCGTCGATTCGAGGATAAATAGCGCCGCGCCGAACACCTCGATCCCGCCGATATACAGCAACAAGCGATCGAGCTTGTCGCGGTACGCCCCCGACGCGCGATTCAGATGCGCGCATACCAGCAGCATCGCGCCCAGCGTGATCATCCCCTCGCCGAACGCGAGGATCGAATGCGGCAGGCTCACGATCTTCACGTCGAGCCCGTAGGCCGCGTGCCACCAATTGTCGAACGGCGCCGAGGTGAGCATCGCGATTCCGCCCCACGCTGCGATAAAGCATCCGAGCGGTCCGCGAAATCCCCACACCGACACGGAACTCTCGCGCGCTTCATCCGACGCGCTGTAGGTCGTCGCGAGAATCGTATAGCCGCTTGCGATCCCGGCGAGCGTGCCCGCGAGATAAACCGCCATGTGCGCCGGCGTCCAGAAGGTGTCGCGCCCGATCGAGATATGCCACGAGATATCCCAGTAGCCGCCTAGCGCGTCGAAGGTTACCGCCGCCGCAAGGCACCAGATGTACCACGGGATCGAGGCGACCCGCGTCGCGGCGACCGTCCGATCGGCTACCCGCGCTGCGCTCTCAAATGCAATATCCGGATACGCAGCATTCCCCATATTAACTACCTGCGCGCAATTCTAGTCGCCGTCGGCGCGCGATCGTAGCCCCAAAATCGCTCAACTCTGCGTGATGCCCAGACGAAACTGCGCGCTCTGCTCCTTGATTCGCTTGCTGACCTCGGGATCGCCGAGGCCCGTCTGTCCGAGGTCGGGCCGCACGATTTCGATCGGGTCGCGCAAGTCATCCACGTATCCGAGCGCATACGCGCCGCGCCGATATCCGATCAGGCGCAGCAACTCGACCGGCAGCGTCTTCGCAATCTCGAGCGGCACCGCGAGATACTGATTCTCCTCCTGCCGGAGCCACGAAAGATTGTACGTGATGTTGATCCCCGCCCGCATCGCGTTCGATCGATTGGCGCCCCCGCCATGATACAAGCTCCCCGAATAGAGCAGCACCGATCCCTTCGTCATCTCCGCCGGCTCGGTGTCCTTCAGCTCGAATTTCAGCTTGTCGTCGAAATGATTGCTCCCCGGGATCACGCGCGTCGCGCCGTTTTCCTCGGTGAAATCCGTCATCGCCCACAGCGTGTTGCACTGCACCTCGTAGCCTTTCGGAAACGTGAAAAAATCGAACGCCCACTGATCGCGATGTATCGGCTGCGCCGGCTCGCCCGGCCCGATCGCGATCACCTGCGTCAGATGCAACTGGTAGCTGGTCGCGTGACTCAAGAATTTCCCGCACGTCGCAAGCACGGTCGGATTCATCACCAGGTCGCGGCAACGCTGCGATCGCGCAACCAGGCCGCCGGTCCGCCGCGTGCGCCTGCCGGCGAAATCATCGGGACCGAAGGCCGTCGCGTCGAGCCACGGCCGCAACTCCTCGGCAACCGAATCCATCTCGGCAGCGCTGATCAGGTTATCGACCACGACTGCGCCGTCTTCGCTCAGAATCGCCGCGACTTGCTCGCCAGACGCGGTGGCCGGCAGATGCTGGATGCTCATCGATTTGTCCTCCGGGGTTCTGTTCTGCGCGAGATTTCCCGGCTCCCGCGTCTCGGCCGTGCAAATTTCGGAATCTGGATTTGAGCGGCGCTCATCGAGGCGACCGCCGGTTGGCGTTTTCCGACCAGCGCGCCGATCACCACGCTCAAGCGATAGCGAAGATCGTCGATCGGATCGGACGGACGCGCGAGACGCTCGAGCTCGAAGCCGCGCACCAGCTCGATTATCGTGCGCGCCGCCGCGATCGGCCGCGGCGCGCCGAGCGCTTCGAGAATCGCCCCCAGGCGCGCTTCGAGCCCGCGTTCCCACGCGACAAACTCGCGCGACACCACCTCGTCCCGCGCGGCGTAGAGGATCATCTCGTACTCCGCACGCAGCATCGCCGGCTCCATGAACTCCCGCCGCGTCATCTCGATTATCAGCTCGACCAGGTCATCGGCGCTGCCCGGCGGAATCTCGGTCTCGAGTGCGATCAGAAGTTCGCTGCTGCGCTGCAAATAATAGCGAAACGCTTCGCGCACCAAATCGTCGCGCGACTCGAAGTAGTAGGTCAGCGATCCGAGCCCCACGCCCGCTTCCGCCGCGACCCGCCGATGCGTAATCGCGTCGGGGCCGCCGGCGCCGATCACGCGCACCGCCGCCGCCAGGATTTCGCGCCGCCGCCCTTCCGCCGAAGTCACCGCTCGTTCTTCCGTTTCGAATCGCATTTGTACGTTTGTACAAATGATGCGTTCATATGTCAACAAGCAACGCGCGGCACTTCGCTCATCGCAACAAAGGGAGCGCCGCTGCCACCC
Organism: Candidatus Binatus sp.; assembly: GCF_030646925.1. Taxonomy (NCBI): domain Bacteria; phylum Candidatus Binatota; class Binatia (SeqCode); order Binatales (SeqCode); family Binataceae (SeqCode); genus Binatus (SeqCode); species Binatus sp. (SeqCode). The sequence continues at coordinate 26,595 of NZ_JAUSKL010000064.1, forward strand.
TTGACCATCGCGATTTCCGCGCCCGACGTCTTCACCGTGCTATCACGCCATTCCGGGTCGTACACACCCATCAGCGATGAAGTCACCTGGCCGGTGAAGGACAGGATTATCGCCGAGAAACTCGCGAGCCAGAACGGAATCCGCAGCAGCGGATTCACGGACGACGACGCCAGTTGCATCAGCGTGTACGCGGCGTTTCGCGACCGTGATCGACTTCATTATCCCGCTAAGCAGGATTGTGCTTTCGTGGCCGTGCTCGCGGATTCGATCGCGCATGTCCGCGATCGTGATCGGCGGCGCGCTAACCGGGGTTTCTTGCTCTTTCAGATGCTCTCCTTCCCGATGGACTCGTCGTCCGCGACATCCATGCCTACCCGTGCTACAAGAACAGCGACATTATGCGAAGAGGTTCGCGAAGTGAACATCAACCCAAAAGCAGCCGGCCTGTCGCCGCTACGCCTCGAGACGCTCGATCGTTTCATCCAGGCGCGATACATCGATGAAGGCAAGATCGCCGGCGCGTTGACCGTAATCGCGCGCCGCGGAGAGGTCGGGCATTTCAGCCCGCTCGGCCTCGCCGACGTCGAGCGCAAGACTCCCGTGCGCGAGGACACCATATTTCGCCTCTACTCGATGACCAAGCCACTCACCAGCGTCGCATTCATGACGCTGGTCGAACAAGGCATGGTTGCGCTCGACGATCCCGTGCATCGCGTGATCCCGGAGTGGAGGAACCTCGGCGTCTATCGGGGCGGCTTCATGGAGACGTTTCGCACCGTCCGTCCTGAGCGCCCGATGCTCATGATCGATCTGCTTCGCCACACTTCGGGTCTGACCTACGGCTTTCAGCAGACGACCAACGTCGATGCAGCCTATCGCAAGCTGCAAGTGGGCGAACGTACACGGGATAGCACTCTCGATGACATGGTTCGACAGCTATCCACGCTACCGCTGGAGTTTTCACCTGGCACGGCATGGAACTACTCGGTCTCGACCGACGTGCTGGGATACCTGGTCGGTAAAATCTCCGGACAGCCATTCGACCAATACCTGCATTCGCGCATTCTGCAACCGCTCGGCATGAACGACACCGCCTTTTATGTCCCTGCCAGCAAGCAGTCGCGACTTGGTTCTTGCTACTCAGCTACTCCCAAGGGTGGGATGGCGCTCTTCGACGATTGTGCGAAGAGCACCTACTTGCAGGAACCGAGCTTACTGTCGGGTGGAGGAGGTTTGGCTTCAACTGCCGGAGACTACCTTCGCTTTTGCCGGATGCTGCTGAATGGCGGCACGCTCGACGGCGTACAGATTCTAAGTCCTAAGACCATCCAGTTGATGACTCTTAACCACCTTCCAGGCGGCAAGGACTTGCCAGCGCTGTCCCGCTCGCTATTTAGCGAGGTGACTTACAACGGTGTTGGTTTCGGGATGGGATTCGCGATTACGCTCGACAATACCTTTACCATGCTGCCCGGCAGCGTCGGCGACTATTCATGGGGCGGCGCCGCCTCCACTTACTTCTGGATCGATCCTAAGGAAGACCTGATTACTATCTTCATGGCCCAACTACTGCCATCAACCACCTATCCGATTCGCCGCGAACTTAGGACCTTGGTCTACTCTGCCTTTGCCGAATCGAATAGCTAGCAGCTATGGAACCATCTAATAGCTTCTCCAATCGCTTGGCTGAGAAGATCTCGGCGCGGCTTCGATTGCCGTTGATCGCCGCGCCGATGCTATCAGTCTCCGGACCCGACCTTGTCATTGCTGCATCGCGCGCCGGAGTGATCGGCTCCTTTCCGCTTGCTAATGCGCGCACGCCTGAACAACTCGAGGAATGGCTGACTCGTATCGAGACCGCGCTCGACGCTGATACTAACTCGGGCAAAGCACCGGCGCCCTTTTGCCCCAACTTGATCATCAAGCGTCCTCAGATGCGCGCCGAGCTTGCCGCGTTGGTGAAGCATCGAGTCGAGATGGTGATCACCAGCGTCGGTTCTCCCGTTGAGGCGATAGGTCCGCTGCATGACGCCGGATGTATCGTCTTCGCCGACGTCGCCAGCGTGCATCATGCTGAGCGCGCGATCGCGGCCGGCGTCGATGGATTGGTACTTCTCACCGCGGGCGCCGGCGGCCAGACCGGATGGCTCAATCCGCTCGCGTTCATCCGCGCAGTGCGCGCGTTTTACGACGGTCCGATCGTGCTGGCCGGCGGCATCTCGGACGGCGCCGCGCTGTTCGCCGCGCAGGTGCTCGGATGCGATCTCGCTTACATGGGCACCAAGTTCATCGCGACGCACGAAAGCATGGCCGCGCCTGAATACAAGCAGATGCTGGTCGATTCAGGCATGGACGACGTGATGCTCACGCAGGCCTTCACCGGCCTCGACACCAACATGCTGAAGCCGTCGATGATTCGCGCTGGACTCGATCCGCAGACGTTGCCCCCGCGCGTCTCGATCGAGGAAGCGGCGCGCCGATTCAGCAGCAAGGGCGAGTCTGCAATCGACAGTGCGCGCCGCTACAAGGACATCTGGAGCGCAGGACATTCCATTTCGGGAGTGACGCGCATTCAAAGCGCCGCAGAACTCGTCGAGCAGACCTTTATCGAGTTTCAGGCCGCGCGGCGCGCCGTCGCCCGCGCTTTGACTGCGAGCGGCGCTTTCACTGAATGAGCGCGGCGGCCAATTTCAAGGCTTGGCGATTACGTCGTTGGCGATTTTCTCGAGCCCGGCGCCCAGTTCGTCCGCCACCATCGACGGCGGCCGCATTCCGCTGAAACACCCTCACTTTCGCGCGAATGCACCGATGCGAACTCACGCCGCCTTCGCGATGCGATTCACTTCCGCTTCCACCGCAGTGCCTTTGAAAAAATCCGGATTGGTCGAAGTCCAGAATTGCACCGGCGTCGCAAACACGAAGTCGCGCAACTCGTCTGATGTCATCAGGCCGTGCTCGACCAGTTCGTACGCCTCGTCGAGTATCAGCCGCATGTCGGGCACGTCCCAGTGCCCGATATCCGAGCCGTAAAACGCGCGCAGTCGCGAATTGAAGCGGGTGCCCATCGGGCGGAACGCCATCATAGTGAGCGGGTCGTCGCCCTCACAGCCAAAATAAAAACGCTCGGTGAAAATGTCGCGGATGTCCTCGGCGCTGCGGACGCCGCTCTGCGCCCATTCGTCGATCTGCGCCGGATCAGTGTTGGCGACGATCGAATCGATCGACGCCGCAATCTGCTCAGCGTCCGCCGTCATCGACTTTGCGCCGTAGCGCCGAATCAAATCGGCCATCATTTTGCGATCGATGTTTGCCGGGTTGTAATTCTGCACGGATTTGCCGTTGCGCTTCTCCCAGTGCGAGATCAATTCGCAGTAGAGAATTCGCGCCCACGCCGCGCCGCCTTCCAGAAAGCCGAATCGAAGCCGCGGGAATCGCATCGGCACGCCGCCCATGAACAGCGATTTGCATACGGCTTCCGCGCTCGCCGCAAAATTTCCGATGTGATTATAGATGTAGTTCGAAATCGAGCGCCGGCTGCCCCATCCATAACCTACCGAATGGAAGGTTGGAGCGATTCCGAGCTCGACGCATTTCGCCCAGAACGGATCGTAGTCGTATTCGCTATCCAGCCCGAAGGTGTCCATCCAGTAGGTGTAGCGCGCCGCTTCCGGAAATTCGCGCGCGACCCGCGGAATCGGCCGCCGCACGTAACTCGCCACCATCGCCGTCTTGAGTCCCAGCTTGACCGCGAATTCCAGCTCCGCGATCGCTTCCTCCGGCGTATGCATCGGGATCGTCGCCGCCGCCGTCAGCCGATCGGAAAACTCGCCGAACAAGTCGGCTTTCATCGTATTGATCGCACGCGCGCAGGCCTGGCGCATCTCCGCGTCTTCGATCGCGATCGTCGCGAGCCCTATGGTTGGATACACCACCGAAAAATCGAGCCCCAACTCGCCGAGCCGCTCGTGCATCAATTTCGGCAATACCGCCGTCGCGAGGTCGCGCGTGTTCGCCGCGTTGGCCCACCACACCGGTTTCATCCCGCGCTGGTAGCGCCGCTCCTCGTTCGAAAAACTGGTCCATCGCGGATCGATAATCGTGTCGTAAAAGACGGTGCGGAATTTTTCGACCAGGCCGGCGCCGCCAACCGATTTGAGATATTCGAGAAACACCGGGATCGACTCGATACTGTGTCCGTCCGAATCGATTACAGGATGTCCGAGGCGCGCCCGGATTTTCGCCGACTGCGATTCCTTTTTTGCGTCCATTGGCTGCCCTCCCCGATTGCTCCCTTGATATTCCACCAATCCGCGCGAATCGCAAAAGGCTGCCCGCGCGATAGGACTTTTCTGATGGCGCCGGCGACCTTTCCCTCATGAGTCAGCCGCGGGATGCGACAAGCGCTGATACGCCTGATCTTTTTCGCGCGTCATCACCACAGCTTGAAGGATCATCCCGGCCGCCATCGCGATCACGAATACAAACACCGGCGCCTGACCCGACGCCATCGACGTAATCGCCGGTCCCGGACAAAATCCCCCGAGTCCCCAGCCGATGCCGAATAGCGCTGCGCCTGCAATCAGACGTCCATCCAGATTGGATTGCGCCGGAATCGCGAACGAGGTGCTTAGCAGTGGCGCACCCATCCTCCTGCTGGCTTGATACGCGATCGCGTAAACGCCCATCGCGCCCGCCATCACCAGTCCCAGGCTGGGATCCCAATCTCCGGCGAAATCGAGAAAGCCGATTACCTTGCTCGGCCGCGTCATGCCCGAAATTCCAAGTCCCAGCGCGAACACCACTCCTGAGGCGAGCGACACCAAATATTTTTTCATCGTGGCCCCCCGAGGACGTGGTCGGTTATGAAGACCGTCGCGGCGCCGCAGGCCATGAAAGTCGCGGTCGCAAAGATCGAACGCGCGGACAGCCGGCTGACGCCGCAGACGCCGTGCCCGCTGGTGCATCCATTGCCGAGCCGCGTCCCGAAGCCCACCAGCAAGCCGGCCGCCGCGAGCACCGCGCTCGATTTCAGCGCGCCGAAATCGAACGCCGCCGGAATCCAGAATCGAAGCATCGCGCCGCCCGCGAGCAGTCCGGCGACGAAGCACGCTCGCCAGAGCGTCTCGTTCCTGGCCGGCATCAGGAGGCCCGCGCAAATTCCGCTGACTCCGGCGATTTTTCCGTTGAGCAGAAGCATCGCGGCAGACGCGAGACCTATGAGTATGCCGCCGGCGAGGGACGCCACAGGGGTAAAATTCTGCATTTGATCCGCTTCCTCGAAAGCCTCTTTTTTGGCCGGTCTTGCCTTCAGTCGCATATAACCATATGATTATATCCAGATGAATTCAACCACCTTCAAGGAGTCCAGCGCCACGATGCCGCCCGAGGCATTGGAGATGGTCGCCGCGCGCTTCCGCGCCCTCGGCGAGCCGATCCGTTTGCGCATCCTGCAAACTCTCGAGCGCGGCGAACTGAGCGTCACGCGGCTGACGGCCGCGATCGGCTCGACTCAGCCCAACGTCAGCAGGCATCTGCGGGTCCTGCAGGAGTGCGGCCTGGTCAAGCGCCGCCACGAAGGCAGCACCGCAAACTATTCGATCGCGGACCAGATGGTTTTTGAGCTGTGTGAGCTGGTTTGCTCCGGAATCCGCGCGCGGCTCGCGGGGCAGGCCGGGGCGCTGAACATGACCACGCCGCTCAGCCGCCGCGCCCGCGCGCTCCGGCAAACCGCGGGTCCGCGCACAGCGATTGGCTCGGTATCATCTCCGGCTCAGCCGAAAAAACGGGCTGCACGCGAATTACCGGTCTTTCACGGGAGGACAATGTAAATAGCGTTCGAGGTTCTGATCCTGTTCGCGATTGGAGCTGCCGCCGGCATCCTGGGCGGATTTTTCGGCCTTGCCGGCGGAATTTTGATCGTGCCCGCACTGGTGCTGCTCCTCGCGATGCCGCAGCAGACCGCGGTCGGCACCACGCTGGCCGCGCTCCTGCCGCCGGTCGGACTGCTGGGTGCGATCGAGTACAATCGCCACGGGCAGGTCAATTTCACTTATGCGATGATCATTGCGGCCGGCTTGCTGGTCGGCGCATACTTCGGCGCGTTTGCAGCAGTCAGAATTTCGAGCGAGATATTGCGCCGCGCGTTCGCGATTTTCCTCGCGCTGCTGTCAGTTCAGCTTTTCATGAAATAGGCGCAGCACCATTTCGAGTGAGGCCGGTATGAATCGACGACTTTCAGCCGCGATAGTTCTCGCGATAGCGCTAATCAGCTCACTTCTCGTGACCGACGGCGCAGCGCGCTCTGAAACCTCCAGGCGCGACGTCGACGCGCTCGCCAAGGCTGAACTCATCTACGTCGCGACGGTTCGCAAGGACGGCAACCAAAGCACCGCCGCTCCAGTCTGGTTCACCGTCACGCCCGATCACCTGGTCCTCATCCAGACCGGGCCGAATACCTGGAAGTCGAAACGCATTCGGCGCGGCAGCCCGGTCCTCGTCTGGATCGACGACGAAAAAGGGCCCGCGTTTATCGGCAAGGCCGAGATCACCAGCGATGCCGCCGCACGGAGCCAGATCATCGAGGACTTTCCGAAAAAGTACCTGCAGGCGCGCATCGGATTGCACAAGCCCTCGCAGGAATCGTTCGACAAGGGCGATCGCGTCGCGATAAAAATCACCCCGGTCCGCGATCTGCCCGACGGATTCGCCTCCAGGCCTGGCACTCCCCCACCCGCGCTTGACGTGCAACACTAGGGCGCCTGGACGTATCGCGACATTTACCCCGACGATCGCGATTCTCGATAGCCGCGGCCACGTCGTTTACGATCGCGCCGGCGAGACCGCCTCGCGGCGTGGCGACACTTCGAAGCTCGAGGCACTCATAAATTCCGCTAATAAACTTTTTTGCGTCGTTAGAGGTTTTCTGCCGCTCGACGCGCGTCGATTTGACTTGCGCGGCGGCGCGCCGAACTGCAACCGCACGAGGACGCGGTGCGCGCGCTTCCATCAACTCGCCTCGCGCGACCAGCGTGGTCCAGAGGCTTTTCGGATCGCTGAAAACCAGTTCCGACTTGGCCGGCACGGCGTACCACGCTCCCGCGACGATCTCGGAATGAAGCTGCTCCTTGAGCCATTGCGCGCGGCCGAGGATCAGCCGCATCTCGCCGCCGTCGCGGCTTTTCAGCAGCCGCGCGATCGCGTCGGTATCCGTGGTCAGGTAGATATCGTCGATCAACGAACTGCTTTTCTCCGGCGGAGTCGCCGCGCGCAGAATCAACGAAGGAGTATCCGTTTCCACCGGCCCGCCAAAGAAAGCCGTTTCGCTCTTGCTCCTCGCCGCGTCCTGATAAAGCTTCACCAGCGGTACTTGCGTCGGCTGATTGATTATGACGCCAGCGACCAGCGGCACTTGCGGCGAGGGAATCATCAGAATCACGGTACGCCGGAACATCGCGTCGGGCATATCGCGAGTCGCCACCAGGAAGGTTGCAGTCATGTCTGCGCTGCGAGCGTCGCGCGCGGCGGCAAACAACACGATCAAAATCGCAAATGAAGCGATGATGCTCGTTTTCAATCGCGCGTTTACTTTGCGGAGATGTCCGCGCATGTCCTTTTATGAATCCAAACGGCGCCGCGAATCCAAAGTCGCCTCCGCGCTCAGGCGCTTCAAAATTGCGCGATCGAGAGACGCCGCCGCTCGGTGGATTCCCGCAACTCGTTCCAGATTGCAACTTCGACCCGGCGCGCCTCGGCCGATTCCTTCGACTCGACGCAGACGTGCAACTCGATCAACGCCGCACGAAGCGCGCTGTTGTTCGACGTCAGCGCCGAAATCCGCAGATCGTCGTCGCGCGTTTCGATCAGCGCCTCCAGCTTTTCGCGTAGCTCGCCGTGTGTGACCGGCAAGCTCTCGCGGAACAATTCGCGCAGACGCCGGTTCTCCTCGACGCGCCAACTGGCTGCGCGATCCCATTCCTCGCCCGCTATCGCGAGCATCGTGGCGATCATCCCGATCGTCCCCTGATGATAAGCCGGCGCGATCGCAGGCGCGACTCGCATCACGAGGTCAGCGGCGAAAGTCGCAAACACGCTGGGAATTTCCGGCCTCATTGCAATCGTCCCATCAGTTCCAGCGCCGCGCGATCCTGGCTGTTCATCAGGCTCCACGAACTCAGCACCAGGATCGGATCCTTGTTCTCGCCCGTCTCCCATGCATGCGCGCTCGAGACCCAGATCCCCTGCCCCTTCACCGTCGCGAACAATTCCCACCAATGAATCGCCGCCGGGTCGGCCTTGAGCCCGCTCGCCCGCTCCCAGATTGCGATCGCATCTTCACGGGGGATCAGACCGCCGCGGCGATCGTCGTGCGCCCAGCACCACACGCGATTCAGGCTCCATCCCAGGTCCTCGAGCGGGTCGCCGAGATGCGACATCTCCCAATCGAGAATCGCGTGGATACGTCCGCTTTCGTCGAAAAGAAAATTCCCCGTGCGATAGTCGCCATGCACGACGCTGATCTTTTGCGCCGGCGGCGGCGGATTGCGCCGGAGCCATCGAATCGCCGCGCGCATGATCGGCTGCGGAATCAGTTCGTCGGAATCGAGAACGCCTTCCCAATAATCGAGTTCGCGCTTCCACGATTGATCTCGCTCAACCCATTCCATCGTTCCGACGAGACCGAGTTGAGTTGGATCTTGTTTCGCGATTTCGCCCAGAATCGACCATTTCTGCTCGGCGATTTTCCTGTGATGAGACGCGTAGGGCTCCATCAGGATTTTTGCCGGCGCGGCCTGCAAGCCGGTCAGTTCGACGCCAATAAAAAACGGGCTGCCCAGATGCCGCGGGTCGTCCTCGAGCCACAAGACTTCGGGAACCGGCACCGGCGTGTTGAAGAAGGCCCGATACGCCGCAAATTCGATCTTGCGATCGGTATCGATCAGGCTGGCCGCCGGATCGCGCCGCAGTATCAGATTACGTTCACGCTCCGCGCCGCCCTCGCGATACCGCAGGCGAAAGCGATAGGTCTGGCGCGACGCGCCGCCGGAAATCTGCTCGAGTCGGTCGATGCGGGTATCGCCCGCCGCCAGCACTTTCAGCCTAACGTAGTCGGCTAACTGTTCTTCCAATGATGTCATCGTCGGTCGTCGCACTCATCGTCAAGGGCGATGCGCACCTCGTCGCCGATAGCCCATATCTGTCTTTTACGCGACCCCGCGAGGATAGCAAGCGACTCTTCGGATCGCGTCCGCGTGGCGCGTCGGCATACCGGCTCTAACCTGCATCGATAGACTACCTGCAAAGCCTCATCCAGCATTTGCGCGCGGATGCGATCGTCGGCGGCAGTCACGAAAGTACTTAACTCGCCGAAGTAGTCCATGCCGAGTCCGGCGCGCCTTGCGCATGTGAGCGCGCCGCCAATCGCTCGCGTTGCTTCGGCCTGGTGAATCAGCGAGCGACTGTGCTTAGTCGGCGGACAGCGTCGATGCTGCCGGCGTCTCGGCCGGTACTGGAACTTCGGCCTTCGCGAACCTCGCACTGACGCTTTGCATCGCGATGAAAAACACCGGCACAAACGGTATCGCGAGCAGCGACGACGCGAGCATCCCGCCGAAGACCACCGTGCCCAACGCCTGCTGGCTCGCCGAGCCGGCGCCTTTCGCCGTCATCAGTGGCACCACGCTCAGGATGAATGCGATCGACGTCATCACGATAGGTCGAAAGCGCCGTCGCGTCGCCTCGACCGCGGCGTCGATCGATGACATCCCGCTCGCTTTGAGTTCGCGCGCAAATTCTACAATCAGGATCGCGTTTTTGGCTGCTAGCGCGATCATGAGAACCAAGCCTATCTGGGTGTAGAGGTCACTGGGAAATTTGCGAATAAATAGTGCTATCACGATCCCTACTAACGCCATTGGCACCGTCAGCACCACCGCCGCCGGGTCGGTCCAGCTTTCGTATTGTGCCGCCAGCACCAGGAACACCAGCGTGATCGAAAGCGCGAAGATATAGAACGCCTGGTTGCCGATCAGCTTTTCCTGGTATGAAAGCCCGGTCCATTCGTAGTCCATGCCCTGCGGCAGCGTGTCATCCGCGATTTGTTGCATCAGTGTAAGAGCTTGTCCCGAACTGAATCCCGGATTTGGGATGCCGGTAATAGAAGCGGCCGGATAAAGGTTGTAGCGCGTTACCAGTTCCGACCCCAGTGTGCGCTGGATATGCAGCAACGCACCTAGCGGAACCATTTGAGCCTCGTGATTGGCTACGTACAGATTTCCTATGTCGTCCATCTGGCGCCGATAGTCGGATGCTGCCTGCACGCGTACCTGGAAGCTTTGATTGAACTTGTTGAACAGATTGATATAGCTAGAGCCGAGATAGGTTTGCAGCGTCATGAATACGTCGTTGACAGCGACGCCAAGCGACTTTGCCTGGGTACGATCGATGTCGAGGTAAAGTTGCGGACTGCTAGCGCTGAAGGTGGTAAAGCCGGTGCGCAAGAATCCCTTCTCAGCGTTGGCCTTGCGCAGTATCTCCTGCACCGCCCTCTGCAATTGGCCAAGCCCCAGATCGCCGCGCGTCTCAACCATCATCTGAAAGCCAAAAGCACTCCCAAGACCCGGTATCGGCGACGGAGGCAGCACTGCAAACTGCGCCTTGGGTACTGCTCTGAATTTGCTGATTAGCTCGCCGATTATCTGCGGCTGCGAGAATCCCGGCGGCCGCTTGTCCCAATCGTCATACATTACGAAAGTAGTGATGACATTCGACAACTTGGCAGTGTCAAGCGCCGAATAACCACCGATAGTCACCCATCCCTTAAGCCCTTTCGTAGCTCCAAGGACCTTGTCGATATCTGCCGCAACTCCGCGCACTCGCGGCTGCGAGGAGCCCGGCGGCAATTGCGCCGACACTATGCAATATCCCTGGTCCTCCAGCGGCAGCAATGCCGTCGGATACACCGCAAAGAATGATCCCGCCGCGCCGACCACCACGAAAAAGATGGATATCATCAGCTTAGGATGATGCGCCATGCGAGCTACCAGTCCGATGTAGCTATTTTCGACAGCAAGGTACCCGCGATTGAAGCCGCGATAGAACCAATTGACCTTTTTATCCTTGGGCTGCTGCTTCAGGTAGAGCGCGCACTGCGTCGGTTTCAAAGTCAGCGCATTGAGCGCACTTATGATCGCCGTCGCAGCTATAACCAGCGCAAATTGCCGAAACATCTGCCCGGTTATTCCGGGCAAAAAAGAAGCCGGCACAAATACCGAGGTCAGCACCAGCGTGATCCCGAGTATCGGACCGGTAAGCTCGCTCATCGCCTTGATCGCCGCGTCCTTGGGCGTCAGTCCTTGCTCGATATAATGCGAGGCGTTCTCGACGATTACGATCGCGTCGTCCACGACAATGCCGATAGCCAGAATCAAAGCGAACAGCGTCATCAGGTTCACGGTGAATCCAAGCAACGCCATCGCGGCGAACGCGCCGATAATCGTCACCGGCACGGTCGTCGCCGGCACCAGCATCGCGCGAAAATTCTGCAGGAACAGCATGATCACGATCAGCACCAGGATTCCTGCTTCGATCAGCGCCGAGTACACTCCTGAGATCGACTGGTTGATAAAGATGGTCGTGTCGTAGAGAGTCGTGAATTTGAGCCCCTGCGGAAACGACTTGCTCATCTGCTTCATAAGCAGCCGCGTATCTTCCGCGACCTGCAAGGCATTCGCTCCGGGAAGCGCATAGACCGCAACATGCGCCGTCTTCTTTCCGCTAAGACCCGAGAACACCGTGAACACCTGCTGGCTCAGTTGAACCTTCGCGACGTCCTTGATTCGCACCAGCTCGGCTGTCGGGTTCGTCTGTATCGTTTGTGTCGGCCGATTCGAAGCGGGATTGCTTTTGACGATAATGTTTTCGAACTGCTCGACCTTTGACAGACGTCCGAGCGTGTTGACCGTAAACTGGTAAAGCTGGTTCGCCGGCGCCGGCGCTCCTCCAATCTGCCCCGCAGCCACCTGGATGTTCTGTGCCTGGATCGCATTCTGAACGTCGCTTACCGTCAATCCGTATGCCTTGAGCTTGTCCGGATCGAGCCAGATACGCATGCCATAGGGGCCTGCGCCAAGAACGTTGACCTGCCCGACGCCTGGCAGGCGAGCGATAGGGTTCTGAAGGTTGATGATCGCGTAGTTGGCAAGGAATACTTCGTCGAAATGGTCGTCGTCCGAGTAAAGGCTTTCGATTAGAAGGATGTTCGTGCTTACTTTCTTGACGTTGACGCCTTGCGACCGCACCTGCTGCGGCAACTGCGGCAATGCGGTGTTGACGGCATTCTGCACCAATGACAGCGACGTCGTCAGATCAGTGCCTACCGCAAACGTGACTGTCAGGGTGTAGCTGCCGTCGCTGCCGCTCGTCGATTGCATGTAGATCGAGTTCTCGACCCCATTTACAGCCTGCTCGATCGGAATACCAACCGTGTTAGCAACCACTTCGGCATTGGCGCCAGTGTAAGTGGTGGTCACCTGTATGGTAGGTGGTACGATCTGCGGGTACTGCGAGACTGGTAGAGTGTAAAGGCAGACGGCGCCAAGCAAAACCGTAATGATCGCGATTACGTTCGCGAGAATCGGTCGCTCGATGAAAAACTTGGACATCCCGGCTGGTCTTCTTTAGTCCGCCGGTTGCGATGCTGCTTCGCAACTGACCGGTACTACGCCTCGCCGCCGCATGCCCCACTCCGAAACATCCTGCATCAGGATGTAAAAGACCGGCACAAACGGTATCGCGACCAATGTCGAAGCGACCATTCCGCCGAACACGACCGTGCCCAATGCTTGCTGACTGGCGGCGCCGGCGCCGGTGGCCGTGAGCAATGGGACGACGCTTAGTATGAATGCAATCGATGTCATCACTATCGGACGGAAGCGCCGCCGCGTCGCTTCGACCGCCGCGTCGACCGTCGCCATCCCCTCTGCTTTAAGCTCGCGCGCGAACTCAACTACCAGGATCGCGTTCTTAGCTGCCAGCGCAATCATCAGCACGAGGCCGATTTGCGTATAAAGGTCGGTGGGAAAGCCGCGCACGATCAACGCAATGATGACGCCAGCCAGCGCCATCGGCACGCTAAGCACGACCGCCGCCGGATCGGTCCAACTCTCGTACTGCGCCGCCAGCACCAGGAAGACGAGCGTTATCGACAACGCAAAGATGAAGTAGGATTGATTGCTGATCAGCTTCTGCTGGTAGGAAAGGCCCGTCCAGTCGTAACCCATGCCCAAAGGCAGATCGTCTTGCGCCACCCTTTCCATCACGTCAAGCGCCTGGCCCGAACTATAACCAGGCGCCGGACTCCCTATAACCGACGCCGCCGGATACATGTTGTAACGGGTCAGCAGTTCCGACCCTAGCACGCGCCGTACGTGCAGCAGCGCCCCGAGCGGGACCATCTCTCCGGCCTTGTTGGCGACGTATAGGTTTCCGATGTCAGCGAGTTGCGTGCGATAGTCGGCTCCCGCCTGCAAGCGGACCTGGAAACTCTGATTGAACTTAGTAAATAAATTAACGTACGTCGAGCCAAGGTACGTCTGTAGCGTCTGAAACACATCGCTGATGGTGACTCCTAGCGATTCCACCATCGTTCTGTTGATCTCAAGCTCGAGCTGAGGACTCTTGGCGCTGAAGGTGGTTGTTACGTTCCGGAGCGCCTTCTCGTTGCTTGCCTTGCTGATGATCTCCTGGACGCCCTTCTGCAACTCATTCAGGCCTACACCGACCCTGTCCTCGACCATCATCTGAAAGCCGCCAGCCTGACCGAGGCCCGGTATCGGCGGCGGGATCAACACGTCGAATCGAGCTTTGCGAATCGGCTCGAGACGCTCGCGCAAGCTGGCAACAATGGCCGCTTGAGTAAGGTCGTCAGGCCGCTTGCCCCAGTCTTCGTACATCACGTACTCGGTTACCACGTTGGCTAGATTCGCCGCATCAAGTGCGGATACCCCGCCGCTCGTGACCCAACCTTTAATACCCGGCGTCTGTTTCAGCACCTTATCGATATCCGCGGAGACCTCGCGCACGCGGGCTTGCGAGGCTCCGGGCGGAAGCTCGGCTGACACGAGGCAATATCCTTGATCTTCGATAGGAAGAAACGCCGTAGGATGCATCCCGAACAGCAACCCTGCGACCGTAACCACCGCGAAGAACACTACTGCCATCCGGCCCGGTTGCTGAGCCATCCTGTGAACCAGTCCGACATAACCATCTTCAACCGCGGTGTAGACCCGGTTGAATGTCTGATAGAAGCGGTTGACCTTGCGATCCTTGGGGATCGGCTTGATGTAGAGTGCGCATTGCGTGGGATTGAGGGTCAACGCATTCAGCGCACTTATGATCGCGGTGGCAGCTATAACCAGCGCAAACTGCCGAAACATTTGGCCGGTAATGCCTGGCAGGAACGAAGCCGGCAGAAAGACCGAAGTAAGCACCAGCGTGATGCCTAATATCGGGCCGGTCAGCTCGCCCATCGCCTTGATCGACGCGTCCTTGGGCGTCATACCTTCCTCGATATAGTGAGAAGTGTTCTCGACTATGACAATCGCATCGTCTACGACGATGCCGATCGCGAGGATCAACGCAAAGAGCGTCATCAGATTTACCGTGAACCCTAGCACCGCCATCGCCGCAAAGGCGCCGATTATCGTAACTGGCACCGTCGTGGCCGGCACCAGCATCGCGCGAAAGTTTTGCAAGAACAGCATGATGACGATCAGCACCAGGATGCCCGCCTCGATCAATGCCGCATACACGCCGTGTATCGAGTCCTGGATGAACAGCGAACTATCCAGCAGCGACGTGTACTTGAGCCCTAGGGGAAACTTCTGGCTCATCTGCGCCATCAAGGCTTTCACTTCCTGCGACACCTTGAGCGCGTTGGCCCCCGGCAGCGTGTACACGTTCATCTGCGCCGCCTTCTTCCCATTCAGACCGGAAAAATTCGAATAAGCCTCCTGGCTGAGCTGTACCTTCGCGACGTCCTTCATCCGAACTATAGCTGCGGTCTGAGCAATGTCACCGGGCTCTGGCGGCTTCCCGCCTTGATCGGTCGCCGGAGGATGCGTCTTGATTATAATATTCTCGAACTGCTTCACGTCCGACAGCCGGCCTAGTGTATTGACCGTAAACTGGAACACCTGATCGGATGGCACGGGCGGCCCACCTAGCTGGCCCGCAGCAACCTGGATATTCTGATTCTTGATCGCCTCCTGGACTTCCAGGACGGTCAGGCCGTAGGCCTTCAGCTTGATGGGGTCGAGCCAGATTCGCATGCTGTACGGACCAGCGCCAAGAATCTGCACCTGTCCGACACCTGGCAGCCGCGCGATCGGGTTCTGCAGATTGATGATCGCGTAGTTGCTGAGAAAAGTCTCATCAAAGCGGTTGTCGTCCGAATACAGGCTACCTATCAGCAGGATGTTGGTGCTGACCTTCTGCACCGTGACGCCTTGTGTCTGAACTTCCTGCGGAAGCTGCGACAGTGCGCCATTGACGGCGTTCTGCACCAAGGCAATCGCAGCGTTGAGATCGGTGCCGACCGAGAATGTCACCGTCAGCGTGTAGGTGCCGTCGCTGCCGCTGGTCGATTGCATGTAGATCGAGTCTTCGACGCCATTGACGCCCTGTTCGATCGGAATGCCGACGGTAGTTGCGACGACTTCCGCGCTAGCGCCCGGATAGTTGGTGCTGACCTGGATCGTCGGCGGCACGACTTCCGGATACTGCGCCACCGGTAAGTTGAACAAGCAGACGAAGCCGAGCAAAACCGTGATGATTGCAATCACGTTGGCGAGAATCGGCCGTTCGATAAAGAACTTGGACACGCCGGACCTCTTCCTGTTTCAGCTCGACTCTAGGAAACTCGGATTCTAGGATTTGGAACCCGCTTGCGAACCAGTCTGCGCTCGTTGTGGATTCACTTCACGTCCCGGAATAGCCTGTAGCAGCCCTTCTACAATCACATTGTCGTCAGGCTTAAGACCGCTTTCGATAGTCATCATATCGCCTACCTGAAAGCCCGTCTTCACTCCGCGCCGCTCTACAACATTCTTGTTATTGACGAGCAGCACGTACTCGCCCTGCTGATCGAAACTAACCGCATCGCCGGGGACCAGCAACGCCGCGCGCTTCTCAGGATCGGGCACCCGCACCCGTACGAACAATCCCGGCAATACGCTTAGATCCTTGTTGGGAAAGATGCCACGCAATTGCAAGGTGCCGGTTGTAGGAGTGACGCTAATCGAGGCAAAGTCGAGACGCCCCTCATGCGGAAACCCCT
This sequence comes from Candidatus Binatus sp., assembly GCF_030646925.1. NCBI lineage: Bacteria > Candidatus Binatota > Binatia (SeqCode) > Binatales (SeqCode) > Binataceae (SeqCode) > Binatus (SeqCode) > Binatus sp. (SeqCode). The sequence continues at coordinate 42,928 of NZ_JAUSKL010000064.1, forward strand.
CCTCGTTCGCCAAACCAAAGAATACTGGCAGCGGCCTCGGATTACCGCGCTTACCCGCGTCGCGCTGCCCCGCCATCACGCGCAGCAAATCTCTCTCATTGATAGTGAAGTAGGCATAGATCGGATCGATCTGATCGATTTCCGCCAGCGCCGTCTGCTTTCCCAGCGAACCAACTAGGTTGCCCGGATTAACCAGATGCCTGCCTATTCGCCCGTTGAACGGCGCTCTTACCAGCGTGTAGCCGAGATTCAACTGAGCTATCTGAACCTGCGCTTGCGCCGCCAGGAGCCCCGCAGCAGCGCTGTCCCTCTCATAGTGCCAGTGATCCACTTCAACTTGAGAAGTAGCATCTTCCTTGAGCAAGCCGGAATAACGTGCGAATTCGGTCTTGGCGTGAAACAAGGCCGCTTGCTGCGCCTTAACCTGAGCCTCTGCCTGCTGTAATTGCGCCTGGTACTGACTCTGCTGAATCGTAAATAACGAATCGCCTTTTTTCACCCGCGCGCCGTCGGTGAAATGGATCTTCTCGAGAAATCCTTCGACGCGTGCTACCAGCGTGACAGAGTCGATCGCGACCGTGTTGCCGGTAAAGTCCATGTGGTCATTGACCAGCTTTGAAACTGGCTTGGCGACAGCAACGATCGGCGCGACCGATGCGGGCGCATTCTTGTTGCCGCAGCCGCTGGCAGAAACCAGTAGCGCAAGAGCAGCTAAAGCGATCGCCGATCGCAACAACCTTTTCATCGTGGACTACTCCCTGTCCGCGAAGCTGACTGCTTCACCTTGATCTGCTCTCCCGGCAAAAGCACTGCCGCAAACCTCACCATTCCGGAAGCCCCGGGTTCGGCGATACATCCTTGGATGCCGGCAGTCCAGGCGCTTTAGGTCGCAGCTCCTTGTCCGGCGAAAGCAAGCCGCCCCAGTAAGTGCGCTTCGCCATCGTGTCCCTGGTTTGCGCCGGTACAAAATCATTGCCTTGCCGAATCTGCCATCCACCACCTAAGGCTCGATAGCTAGCGATCAATCCCAGCGGGATGTTGCCACGAGCCACGGCGAGGCTGTTCTGCGCCTGATATAGATTCTGTTCAGCGGTAAGTACCGTGGTGAAATCCAGGATGCCTTGCCGATACTGTATCGTCGCGATTCTGAGTGCGCCTTCTGCCGCCTTCACGCTCTCCTGCAGGAAGACAACCTGGTTGCGCGATTCCACGAACACTACCAGACCGTTCTCGACTTCCTGCTGAGCCTGCAGCACCGCGTTCTGATAAGTGATCTGGAGTTCCTGAAACCTGGCATCCTGCACACGCACGTTGTTGGTTATCTGCCCGTAGTTAAAAATGTTCCACTGCAAGGTTGGACCGACGCTGTAGAGCAGGCTCTTGGCCGTAAACACGTCAGACAGACTAGCCGAGCCAACGTTGCTCGATAAAGTTCCCACGTTGCCAATCAAACTAAAGGTAGGGAGCAGATCGGCTTTCGCAAACCCAATCTGCGCGCATTGCGCCTCCGCCTCAAGTTCCGCCTTCCTTAAATCCGGTCGCCGCAGGAGCAGGTCCGATGGAATTCCGGCAGCGACCTCGGTCGGCGCCGTAGGAATATCGGACGAACCCGCCAGCAGTTGACTCAGATTCCCTGGCGGCATCCCGAGCAGCACTGAAAGCGCGTTCTCGGCCTGTGCAAGCTGGATACTAAGTTGCGGAATCGTCGCCTCGGTAGCGCCAAGCACGTTCTGCGCCTGATATACGTCGCGCTTGCTGACCGCTCCGCCTTGAAACTTGGCAACCGTGATCTTGTAGGCCTGGCGCTGCCGCACGACGTTGTCGCGGGCTATCTTGATCTGAGTTTGCAGAGTCCGTATCTGCACGTAAGTACTGGCTACGTCTCCCGTGAGCGTAACCAGCACGTCATCGTAGTTCGCGACCGATGCCAAAAATGCGCTGTCAGCCGATTCGATACCGCGCCGCAGCTTGCCCCAGATATCGAGTTCCCATGATGCCTGTGCGCCGAACTGGTCCGCCCAGTAGGTGTTGTTGACTATGTTGTAAGGCAACGAGATTGGAATTCGATTGTAGCTTACCTGAGCATTTAGCAGTTGTTGCTGCGGAAAAAATTCGCCGATCGCGATACCTAGTTGCGCGCGTGCTTCCAGTACCCGCACGCCGGCGGTCAGCAATGTGAGATTCTGCTGGTAGGCTCGCTGGATCAAGCCGGTCAAGACCGGGTCCTTGAAGAGAGTCCACCAGTCCCGATAGTCCTGCCGGTCCGGCGCGACCGCGACATTGCCAGCCTCGTTCCACTTCACCGCGATCGGCGCTGGCGGACGCTTATAGTCTGGGCCAAGCATGCATCCAGCGATCAGCAGCGCGATTGCCGCGAGCGGTAGATCAAACTTCCTGCCCAATGACATCAGCTATCCCGCCCTATGCGCCCCCAAGTACGACTCTCTATAGCGGGATTGCTTCCGTCGCGACGAGCGGAACTCACCTCGCAGCCATCGCAGCGCCCCCCACATTGAACGCGGAATGCGATCCGCCGAAGAGCGCGGTATTGCCTCATCAACCAGTAGATTCATGCTCTCGGCCGCGCCACTCGATTGCTCGCACGCATTGCGCGCGCCTTGCGATCATTGAGCACGCTGCCAGCTTCCATCCGGATCGTAGCTCGTCATCGAGCTCACCAGATCCTTGGTCTCATCGCCCAGGTCTTTTTGCAGAATGAGCCCGTCAGCGTTCGCCATAAAAGTCATCACGCCTGATTGCCGATAGCTTGCCGGATAAGCCAGCACCGCGAATCCGCCGCTCATCTTGCCGTCAACGAGATACTCCTTGGCGCCGCCCGGTGCGGCCTTGCCTTGCCTGGTAAGTATCTTGAAGATGTAACCATGTATCGGCACTGGTTTCCCTTCAGGATTTGCGCGATAACCTTCCTCTGACGCCGTCGCTACCAGCGGCCCGATTGGACTCTCCTGTTCGCCTGCGCTGACTTTCCAGAAGAGACCGTTACGCTTGCCCGGATCGCTCAAAAACTTCTGCGCGTACTGATTGGTGATATCGTCGTCGTGCGACTGCCCAAAGTATTCATGCTCCCCGACTACTATGGCATTGAGAATTCTGATTGCGCTGGACTCATTCTCGCCGATCCGCCGGTATAGAAGCTCCTGCTTCGCTGACGGCGTATCGAAATACCATCCTGAAGAGTTCTTTGCGACCGGTATCGGCGCCGGCCAGTTTTCCGCACCTACCAACAGCACCAGCTTGACATCGGACCCGCCGCTGAATCGATGCATCTGGTCGTAAGCTTTGAGAAAGTTCGCGATTGCGTTTTTGTCAGCTACCGGATCGCCCGAGTCAAGCAGCCCTTTGCCTTCGTCACCGAAGATAACCAGCAGCGCGTCCCGATTGTCGGCTCTAAGCGCATCGACCATCGCCTTGGCGGCTTCCTCGGGAGTGCCGAACGTCTTCGGCTCTGCTGCAAGTGCGATCCCGCCAAGTAGTTGCGTCGCGATAGCTGCCGCCAACAATCTGACGCCCCAATCCTTTGCCAGCTTTGATAGCCACTGCCCGATAGTTCGGCTTCGATGGTAATTCATGCTAGTCCCTTTCATCGCCGTCGACCTCCACCACCGCCGAAACTACGTCCTCCGCCGCCGCCAAAACCGCGACCGCCGCCTCCGCCGCCGCCGCCCCAACTCGACTTACCGCGATCGCTGCTGGCCCATGCGTCGCCACCGGATTTATACCCGCCGAACGCATTCGATTGCCCTCCGCCTTTGTTGCCGCCGTAGCCGCGATCGCTCCGATTGACGTTGCCGCCGTTCTTATTGTAATTGCTCTTTGCCTGGCTATTGTTCCAGTTGTTCTGCGCTTGATTCTTGTTGTAGTCGTTCTTCGCCTGATTCTTGTTCCAATTGTTGTTGTTCCAGTTATTGTTCTTATTCCAGCTGTTCCAATTGTTGTTGTGATAGATATTGTTGTTGGAGACGTACACGTTCTTGTTGTAACTTACGTTGCCGCCATGCCAGTTACTGTTCCAGTTGTTGTATCCCCACCCATCGCTGGAAGATACCAACGCCCCCACCGCAACGCCGGCCCCGAATGCGAGCACTCCGGTGAGCGCCAGGTCAGCGCCCGAATAGCCCGGATAAGTAGCTACTGGCGCCCCATATACTACGGTCGGATTGTATGCTGGTACGTACACGACCTCCGGGCTCGCAGGCTGGATGATGATAGTCGATCCCTCCTGCACTACCGTTTGCTGCGCGTTCGATTGCAGCGTACCAGCCGCTTTCGCCTGCGCCCGCATTGTCTGGATCGTCTTCATGACGTCCTGCGGGTAGGTGTAGTAGGCCTCTCCCAGCGCCGAGGTCCACGACAGGTTGCTATTCATGTTGTTAAGGACCGATGGAAATGCGGTCAGCGACTTGACGCTCGGGTCCCACGGTTGATTGTTAGCTGCTTGTGCGAGCGCCGCCCCTGTCAGGCTTGAGTTCTGTTGAAGCCACCTTGCCGCCTCAACTATGTCCGTCGGATGAGTCGAAGCTGCGACAATCTGCGCGACCAGCGCGTCGGGGTACAGCGCGATCGGCGCGACTAGCTGCTCCATCTCCTGCCTGGTCGGCTTCGGCAGAGCCGCCGCTTGTTGCGCTTCGAGTTGTGCGAATGCCGGCATAGCGAACCACGGCGCCGACGCGACGATCTGGGCGCAGGTCAGCGCTAATGCTATCGCCCGCTTGAGTCCTCTCATGCGTACCCTCCAAAATCGGTGTGCAGGGCCATTCTTTACCCTCGCGATTTTCATTTGTCCCCCGCGGCTACCGTTCGATGCCTACTCGCCATCCGCCAGATTATCGAGTGTACCGGACAGTTTTCGGGCCGAATCTGCTACAGCGTTCTTACACGATTCGTTTCGTTTTCGATAGAGATTCGCACGCATTCGGCGGCCGAAAGTACCGTTCACGGCTGTATTGGCCTGGGTGTGGCATCCCGCAAATATCTTGCCGAAGCCCGTCGAGTAAGAGTCTTAGTTGTTCAAGGCAGAATCAGCCGGGGAGCCGAGCAAAAAACCTTTCGCGACGCTCCGATCACATCGAGCGCAAACGGCCTAGAATGTCATCGGAAAACATTTCCGCCGGCATCACTTCCGGCCCCAGGAACGTCGTCGCCCCGATATCCGGCAGAGCGCTCTGCCCGCGCAGTTCGCGAACCTTGATTCGCCGATTGAGCGCCCGCTTACCGAACTCTGCATTCAGGATCGACAATGTCGACGCGGTCAGCCGCAGCCGCCGCATCCGTTCGCGGCGCTCCTCGGCATACGGCTGAAAAATCGACGACCGCCACTCGCGATTCTCGAGCATCAGATCGCGCACGATCCGCACATCGCGATACGTGATCGATAGCCCCTGCCCGATTATCGGATCGTTGTGGCCCGCCGCATCGCCGATCAGCACGACCCCGTCGGCGTATGGCGCGTCCGTCCAGCTATCCTCATTGCCGTACGAAAAGCATGGCCCCGCGGGCGTACCGCTCGCCAGGTACTGGCTGCCCGGCACCGTCGAGAGCCGAAACGCCTCGAGAAACCGCGCCTGGTTGTCTTCGCCGACGAAGCGGCGCTTGTCCTCCAGCCCGTAACAGATGTACAGCCGCACCCGACTCGCCGATTGTGGAAACGCGAGATAGTTGATGCTGCCTTCGGTGCCGAAAATTTGCAGGTCCTCCGGCCACCCGTTGGTGTCATCGACCAGCATCCCAGCCATCAGGTGATGCGTGGGATCGCGATGCTGCTCGATGCGCGCCTGCCCGCGCACGATCGAATTGCGGCCATCCGCGCCGATCACGATACGCGGCCGCAATCTATGCTCGCGTCCTTCGTGGCGGAATCGCACCTCCGGCGCGACACCCGGCGTGACTTCCACGTCCGCGACTCCTCGGATCAATTCGACGCCGCTCTTGATCGCCTCGGCGTTCAGGACGTCGCACATGTGCGGATGCCGCATGCAGAGCGGCGGCTTCAGTCCCGCTCCTTCGAACGCGCATAGATCGAGTGTTTGCGCCGCCGCCTGTATCGTGTCGATATCGTCGCCGAACGAAATGTGCCGCTTCAGATGATGACCACCGGCCGCGATCAGCGTGTCGTACAAGCCGAGGCGCTCGGTCTCCTTGACGCCCCACGGCGCGATCCACTCGCCGCGCACGTGATCGACGTGCTCCGTCGATTTCTCGAGAATCGTGATCGCAAAGCCCTCGCGCGCCAGCACCGCCGCCAATGCGCTGCCGCCGACTCCTCCGCCGATCACGACGATATCCGGATTGATCGTCTCTGCCATGTCGAGCAGCTTAGCCACGACGGTCAGGAAAACCCAAGATTCGTATTGACGGCGACAACGCGCACTCGATCTATAAAAATGTAGATGTCCGAAAATGGCGAGCTTCCGCGCCGCGTCGATCTTATAATCCTCGCATGATGCTCGAGCCCGACACCTGTTATCGTGCCGCCAAGGCGCACGACCCCCGCTTCGACGGCCGCTTTTTCATCGGCGTCTCGTCCACCGGCATCTACTGTCGTCCGATCTGCACCGTCAAAATGCCCAAGCGCGAGAACTGCACTTTTTTTCCGAGCGCCGCCGCCGCCGAATCCGAAGGTTACCGCCCCTGTCTGCGATGCCGCCCCGAGCTCGCCCCCGGCAACGCCAGCGTCGATTCCAGCCACCGCATCGCGCAGGCCGCCGCCAGCTTAATCGAAGATGGCACGCTCTCCGAAAACAGCCTCGATACTCTCGCCGCGCGCCTCGGCGTCACCGATCGCCATCTGCGCCGCGTGTTCCAGGGCGAATTCGGTGTATGCCCGGTCGCCTTCGCGCAAACGCAGCGCCTGCTGCTCGCCAAGCGCCTTCTCACCGACACCGATTCCGCGTTGACCGACATCGCGTTCGCCAGCGGCTTCGGCAGCCTGCGTCGATTCAATGCGCTGTTCAAGGATCGTTATCGTCTGAGTCCGAAACAATTGCGCAAGACTCCGCGGCCAGCCGCTGCGCCCGATACCCTGACCTTCGAGCTAAGCTTCCGCCCGCCCTACGATTGGGCATCGATGCTCGCGTTTCTCCGCGCCCGCTGCGTCACGGGAGTCGAAGAGGTCGGCGACGCCTCGTACCGGCGAATCGTTCGAATCGCGCACGGCGGCGAGCAACACGTCGGATGGCTCGAGGTCGCGATGTCGCCGAAAAAACCCGCGCTCCGAATCCTAATCAGCGCATCGTTGATGAAAGTGCTCCCCGCAGTTCTCGCGCGCATCAAGCATCTGATGGACTTGTCAGCCAACCCTTCCGAGATCGCCGAAACCCTGGGCGATCTCGCCGCGCGAAATCCGGGACTCCGCGTCCCAGGCGCCTTCGACGGATTCGAGATCGCGGTCCGCGCAATTCTCGGTCAGCAGATCACCGTCGCCGCGGCGCGCACGCTCGCGAGCCGATTCGCCAAAGCTTTCGGATGTCCCGTCGAATCGCCGTTCCCCGCGCTCTCGATCGCATTTCCGTCACCGGAACGAATCGCACAATTGAGCCTCAACGATGTCGCGAGCCTCGGCGTGATCGCGTCGCGCGCCCGCGCCATCATCCAGATGGCTGGATTGATCACGGAGCGAGATCTCTCACTCACGCCCGGCGTGAACGTTGACTCGACCCTGCAAAAGCTCCGCTCGATTCCGGGCGTCGGCGAATGGACCGTGCAGTACCTCGCGATGCGCACGCTCGCATGGCCCGACGCGTTCCTCCACACCGATCTCATCGTGATGAGAGCGCTCGCCGAAAAAAATCCGCGCCGCGTGCTCGCGCGCAGCGAGGCGTGGCGGCCGTGGCGCGCCTACGCCGTGATGCATCTATGGGCCGCCGAAAAATCACGCCGCGCCAAACTGGAGACCGCCAATGGAACTGTTTATTGATCGAATCCCGTCGCCAATCGGCACCGTTTTGATCGTGTCCGACGGCACCGCGCTGAATGGCCTCGACTTCGGCGATCACGAAGATCGCATGATGCGATTGATGCGCTTGCACTACGGCGCATGCACGCTCAAACCGATGCGCAATCCCGCCGGCTTGCGCGATCGCATCGAGGCCTATTTCGCGCGCGACTTCGCCGCACTCGACGACATCATCGTCCAAACGGGCGGCACGCCGTTCCAAAAAGAAGTGTGGGCCGAGCTGCGCCGGATTCCGCTCGGCGCCACGACCACCTACGGCGAACTGGCTGCAAAGATCGGCCGGCCGAAATCCAGCCGCGCAGTCGGGATGGCCAACGGATCGAATCCCGTCGGAATCGTCGTGCCGTGCCATCGCGTGATTGGCGCGGGCGGCGCGCTCACCGGCTACGGCGGCGGCATCGATCGCAAACGCTGGCTCCTCGAGCACGAGGGCGCGCATCTGCGCCTGCACTCTCCCCCCGCCCCGATCGCCGAGCATCTGATCTGCAATCTACGTCAGACCGAAGAACTGTGTACTTTCCCTAACCCCGATCTTTCAGACCCGTTGAGTAAAGATCTGACCCATGAGCAATGATCACCCGCACGTGTTTAGCTACCTTCTTCGGGAGTATTACGCCAAGTTACGTCGGCACGAAACTCGGAACACTAGCGGCCGACTGGACGACTCACGCGCGCAGGTGCTCGAATGAGAACAGCCCCAACCGAGCTGTTGGGGCCTCTTTTCAGCAGACGATTCTAGTCACTCCAACCGTAGGTCGGGGTCGACTCGAATCTCAATTCTGTGAGTGTGGGAAGGAAGATCGGACTCATCGAAGTAAGTGACCAACTCAATCTCTCCGACGTCAACTACGTCCAATGGCGCGAACACTATCATCACGTTGGCGCGCTTGACGTCGGGATTGTAATGCTCAAGATCTCGCGCGCCGTGTGCAACGAAGGACCCCGAGAGCGCACTGCCGCGCAATAGCACTCTCGCCTTCTGCGGCTGGTCTGACCCGCTCCAGCGCTGGTACATGCAAAGCTTAGCTAACCTGGCGGGCACTCTTTTGAAGATGATCGCCTCATCGTACATGCCCATTAGGCTCAGTTTCCGACCTATCTCCTGGCGGATGTCTTCACAGATAATTGTGAAATCGTGCTGCATTGTCTGCGGGGTCCTGATTTCCAAAGTCTTTTGAACTCGGTTTGTTCGCGGTACTTTCGGAATTGACCCGCTCAATAGCCTGAATATCCGAGGCGGCCCAGACCGTCGCCGCAAAACTGCTGACCACGCGGTTGTTCGTCGCGGTCGCTTCGGCGGAAGCCGTCGCATCAATCATTGACATCAATTGCGGGTCAGATGCAGCACTGGAGGCCTGGAGTTCGACTTCGCTGGTGATGTCCCCAAAAAACTGCATTACCTTTAGACCAAAAGCCGTGGCTCTATGAAAACCACCACCGCTTCTCACAACTCCAACGTCTGAAAGTTGCCGAAGAATCTCCACGATGAGTATCGGTTCTCTGCGAAGTAGACCCGCAAGTCTCCCAATGTTCAAAGGCTCCGATGACGTGGCAATATTGTGGAAGACGATGAATGCGTCGCGGTCTGCCAGCAATTTGCCAATTCGGCGAAAATCGGCCTCGCGAAAGAAATATAGATGACGATCCTTCATGCTTAAGAGGCTCCACGCGTCGGCGCCATCTCGTTGAGACGCTTACGTTCTTCTTCTATCGCATAAATGTTCATTCGAATCTGCTCGACCCATTCGGCAGAGGCTGCGGCGATCACACAGGAGCCCAAATCTCGGTCTTCGAACATGATTGGCGCGAGACGCGCCTGTCGTAGTTGTTGCGCCAATCCGCTATCTGTATAAGTGCCGCGAGCTCTACTGCTAATCCACAGCAGAAATTCTTTTGCCTGCTTACCAAATTCCTGAGCTTCCTGCATCGGTCCGAAATCTGAAGCTAGGCATATGACTGCGTCCATCTCGCCGACCTGCACGCGCTCTTGTAGATTGGCAGGAACCTTGTAGGTTTTGTCGAAGATTAGGTCCTCGCTAAAAAAAACATGATGACCGAGTTTATCGAGCGACTTACGGACTTCCTTCCTCTTCTTGGCAACCGGACTATCCGAAGTCGGATCCGGACCCCAAACTAGTGGCCTGTAACAGTGACATTGGTATCGGGTTAGTGTATCGTAAGGGATGCTTGATGGAGAGCTTGGATTGGCCCCGAGGGAGCGCAAGGAACTGAGGGATAGAGTGCGCTCGCGCACCCTGCCAGCCGAGGATGTG
>NZ_JAUSKL010000065.1 GCF_030646925.1 Candidatus Binatus sp.
GGCTGAATCCCGAGCACTTTCTCGATGAGGCGCTCGAACTTCACCTGGCGGCATCGCAGCTCGGTTCGCGCCGCAATGGCAATTCCCACGCCGGCGCGCCAATCCGAAAAAAGGCAGCGAGCGCGGTTCGCACTTCCCGCGCAAGGACTAGCAAAATCCAGGATTCGCAGGAGGCCAGCGTCCCCACCCCGGCGTAAGAGCGACGGGAGTGCCACGACCGCAAAGGAGAAAGGTTATGAAATTCACGTGGTTCCATTTGATGCCCTACCGGTTTCTGCCGGACGACTTCAAGGATAAGTATCATAGCGTGTGGGTCGATATCCCTCGCAATTTGTACGATCCAAAAGTCGGACATCGCCTCTACAACGACTACCTCGATCAGCTCGAGTATGCGGACCAGATGGGCTACGACGGCCTTGGGGTCAATGAGCATCATCAGAATGCGTACGGCATGATGCCCTCGCCCAACCTCATGGCAGCCGCGCTCACGCGGCGCACCCGCAATGCCAACCTGGTGGTGCTCGGCAACTCGATCGCGCTGTACAATCCGCCGATTCGCGTCGCGGAGGAATTCGCGATGCTCGACGTGATCAGCGGCGGACGCCTGGTCGCGGGCTTCCCGGTCGGCACCTCGATGGACACCAACTTCTGCTACGGCGAGGTTCCCGCCACGCTGCGCGAGAAGTACTACGAGGCGCACGACTTGATCGTGAAGTCATGGACCGAGCCGGAGATGTTCTCTTTCAACGGCAAGTACACCAAGTTGCGTTACGTGAACCTGTGGCCCAAGCCGGTCCAGCAGCCGCGTCCACCGATCTGGGTTCCGGGCGGCGGCTCGGTCGAGACCTACGACTTCTGCGCCGATCACGATTACCAGTACAGCTTCCTGTCGTTTTTCGGTTACATCGCAGGCAAGAAGGTTTCCGATGGCTATTGGGAAGTGATGGCCAAAAAGGGCAAGGAACTCAATCCGTTCAGCCTCGGATTTGCGCAAACGGTCGCCGTCTCCGAAACCGACGAGCAGGCGGAGAAGGATTACTCTCCGCACATGGATTACTTCTACAACCGATGCCTGCACGTCTATAACGGCTTCGCCGACGCGCCCGGCTATCGCACGGTCAAGACCATCAAGGCGGGCATTCTCGGCCAGGTCGGCGAGCAGGCCGCGATTCGGCGCGAGGGCCTCAAGTGGCGCGACTTTGTCGAGCAGGGCTACATCATCGCGGGCTCGCCGAAGACCGTTCGCGAGCGCCTGCGCGAGGCGATGAAGTCGCTCAACTGCGGACATCTGATGCTGCTGATGCAGCTCGGCTCGATGCCGCCGGAACTGGTGCGCAAGAACACCAGCCTGTTCGCAACCGAGGTCATGCCCTACCTGCGCGACTTATGGACCGACTTCGAGGACAAGTGGTCGCCCAAGCGGATGCCGCAAAATGAAATCGCGGTACCTGCGCCGGTTCATTTTCAGAAGGGTGAAGTCAACGGCGCAGCGCGCACGCCGGCAGTATCGGCAGAGGCACGAAGCGCGAAATGAACACCACGCAGAAATTGCTAAACGGAAAATTCTCGCTCGAGATGCAGGTGTACGGGAGTGGCGCGCCGCTCCTGTTCATCCACGGCGCCGGGGGTCTAAACCCGGTCGAGCCGTTCCTCGAGGAGCTCGGCAAGGACTTCAAGGTTTACGCGCCGCAGTTCCCCGGCTACGGCGAATCGACCGGCAACGAATATATCGATGACGTCGCCGACGCGGTGCTCTTTTTTCACGAGCTGATGGACGAGCTGGGCATCCCCGAGGCCAACATCATGGGCCATTCGATGGGCGGGATGCTCGCGGCGGAAGTAGCGGCGTTCGACGTGCATCGCGCCAAGAAGCTGGTGCTGGTCTGTCCGGCCGGTTTCTGGATCGACGAGACGCCGATCCCTGATTTCTTCGCTGCGCAACTCGATGAGATCGCGGGGCTGTTGTTCCACGATCCCAAATCGCCGGCCGCGCAGATGATGACCGCCATTCCGAGCGACTTCAAGGCGCTCGAAACGATGTACGTCGAGCGGGTCAAACGTCTCGCGACGGCGAGCAAGTTCCTGTGGCCGATTCCCGATCGCGGACTCAAGAAGCGCGCGTATCGGATCAAGGCCCCGACGCTCTTGCTCTGGGGCGACGACGACAAGCTGATCCCGGCGGTGTACGCGAAGGAATTTACGAGCCGCATCAAGAACAGCAGGGTCGAGATGATCAAAGACGCCGGCCATATGATCATGTACGAGCAGCAGGCGCCGTTCGTCGCGGCGGTGAAGAAATTCTTGAAGGGCTGAATCGATCGAATAACTGAATGAGTCGAAAACGGCCGCGGTGACTTGAGCGCATCGCGGCCGTTTCGCGTACGGCATAAACACAGATGCGCGCGCTATTGAAAATCTATCTGGCGGGTCCGCTGTTCACGATTGCGGAGCGTCGCTTCAATCGCGAACTCACGCGCGAAATCGGCGCCGCGCTCCCGCGATGCGAAGTGATTCTGCCGCAACTGCGCGCTGGAAAGTACATCGTTGATGGCAAGATGGATTTCGACGCGATCGTGCGCGACTGTATCGAGCAGATCGATCACGCTGACGCTGTAATTGCGATGCTCGACGGCAGCGATTCGGATTCCGGCACGGCGTGGGAATGCGGCTACGCGCACGCGCGCGATAAACCAATCATTGGAGTAAGGACCGATTTGCGCGGCTCCGAAGATGACGGCCTCAACGCGATGCTGCGGCGCACGTGTCGCGTGGTGATCGCGTTTCCCGCGACGCGCGAAAAAATCAGGCCGCTCGCGCGCGAAATCGTCGGCGCGATCTCGCGAGTCTTCGAAACAAAAACGCACTGACAAAACGCTCTTGCGGGTATGCCAATGTCCGATTAGCGTCTCGCGCATGGACAAGATCACGTCGAATACCGCGGTGCGCGGATGGTTCCTCACGGTGATGGCGGTGCTGTTCGTGGTGCTCGCGGTGTCGAACTTCACCAAGGCGATCCAGTACAAAAATAATCCCGCAGTCGGCGGATTGGTGGTGTTTGGCTACAAGCTGCAAGGCGTGGGCATCAACGCCGTCGCGGGACCGCTGTTCGGACTGATTTTACTCGCGTACGCGTTCGGCCTGTGGCGGATGCGCCCGTGGGTGATTCCGCTTTCGGTGATCTACGCGTTCTACGTTCCTTACAATCTCGTGCTGTTCTGGTTTCTGCACACTGACGCTCGCCCGAGCGTCCAGTTTATCGTGCAGTACCTGGCGATTGCGCTGACCGGCTCGGTCGGCACCGCGCTCTACGTCGCCTTTCATAAGGATCGATTTCAGAATTGATTGCGCGGATGCCGAGCCGAAAGATCAAGCGAGCGCAGAAATCGATTCCGCGCGCGACGAAACTCTCCGCGCGCGAGCGATGGCTCGCGGTCCTCGCCAAATTTACGCTCAACATGGAAGCGCCCGCGAGCAAGCGTTACTGGGCGCCCGATTTCGAATGCGCGTCGCACGACCGCATCGGCGACATTCAGAATGAAAAGCTCGCCGCGATGATTCCCTATCTCTACGAGCACAGTCCCTTCTATCGCGCGAAATTCAAGGCCGCGCGCCTCCGACCCAAGGACATCGCAAGTGCCGACGACCTCGCCAAATTTCCCGTCACTACCAAAGACGAGATGGCGCGTGACGTCACCGCGCATCGCCCGTGGGGCACTTACACGCCGATCGACGATCGCCGCTGGCGCGGTCACGGATGGATGGTGTTCTCGACTTCGGGCACCACCGCGACACCGCGATCGTTTCGCTACACCAGTTTCGATCGCGAGCTGTGGGCCAGGACCAGCGCCCGCGCGCTCTATGCGATGGGCGTGCGGGCCGGCGACAGCGCGCTCACCTGCACCAACTACAATCCGCACGTATTCTTCTGGTCGCTGCATCACGCGCTCAATCTGATGAATGTCACCGTGATTCCCGGCGGCGTACCAACCGAACGCCGAATCCAGATGATCGATCTGTACCGCCCTACCCTGCTGGTCGCGACGCCGTCGTATTCGTTGCATCTGGCAAACTCGATGCGGCAAGCGGGATTCGATCCGGTCGCCAGCTCGATCGCAAAAGTGATTTGCGGCGGCGAGCCGGCCTCGGGAGTTTCCTCGACGCGCGCTCGGATCGAGCAGGCCTGGAACGCCGAACTCCACGACGTTTATGGATGCACGGAAGCGATTCCGGCGGGATGGGCTTTCACCTGCCGCGAAGGTCTCGCGCGCGACCCCGTCTCGACGCACGTGCAGGAGGATTTACAAATCTGGGAACTGGTCGACCCCGATACTTTCGAGCCGGTGGCGCCCGGCGGACGCGGTCTGACCGTCGTAACCAATCTCAACTCCGAAGGCTCGCCCCAACTTCGTTTCCTGGTGGGCGATTTCGCGACGTTCGATTATGGCAAATGCGTCTGCGGCCGCACGTTCGCGCGCGCGATCGGCGGCTTCAACGGACGCGCCGACGACATGCTGAATATCCGCGGCCTCAAACTGTTTCCGAGCGTGGTCGAGGAGATCGTCCGCGGCTTCGATCACTTCGGCAACGAATTTCAGATCGTGCTTGAGACTGAAGGCGTGATGGACAGTTTCACGATCGTGGTCGAGTTGCGCGACGCGGCGGATGAATCGCTGCAAGCGCGCTTGTCGGCCGAACTCGAGGCGGCCGTGATCCGCCAGTGCGAACTGCGCCCGCGAGTCAGCGTCGTGGCGCCGGGCACCCTGCCGCCGACCGAATTCAAGGCGCGCCGCGTGATCGATCGGCGGCGCGCGCTCTGACATTTTCCAGCTTGACTGATTCCGAGGCTCGGTTTTAAATTGCAACTACTATGAAAATCTACGATTTCGTTCTTGCCCCGAATCCGCGGCGCCTTCGAATCTTCCTCGCGGAAAAGCAATCAAAATTCCCAACGAACAGATCAACATTCTGGAGGGAAAAAATCGCACGCCCGAATTTCTCGCCAAGAACCCCGCCGGCGGTCTGCCGGTGCTCGAACTCGACGACGGCTCGCACCTCGCGGAGTCGGTCGCGATTTGCCGCTACTTCGAGGGGCTGCATCCCGAGCCGAATCTGATGGGCAAGGATCTGCGCGAACAGGCCGAGATTGAAATGTGGAATCGCCGGATGGAGTTGAACCTGTTCGGCCCCGTCACGCGCGCATTCCAGCATACGAATCCGCTGTTCAAGGGCCGGCTGCAGCAGTTTGCGGAATTCGGAGCGAATCAACTCGAAGCGGCCACGCAGCAACTGAAATGGCTGGACGCGCAAATCGGCAGCAAACCGTTCATCGCGGGCAACCGCTACACGATTGCGGATATCACCGCGCTGGTCGCGATCGATTTTGGCACGCAGATGGCCGGCCTTAAGGTCGATCCCGCGCTCAAGAATCTCAACCGATGGCATCAGTCGGTCTCGAGCCGTCCGAGCGCCAAAGCTTAAGTCTCCCGCGCAGCAACGCGCCTTGCTCTCTCGATCGAACACCCGCGAGGGCACGGCGTTGTCTTTCGACAAATCGCGACGGTTGACGTCGCCAGCTCACAGTTTTAAATTGCAACTACTATGAAAATTTACGATTTCACCCAGGCTCCCAATCCACGCCGCGTGCGAATTTTCCTCGCGGAAAAAGGCATCACCGTTCCCCTCGAACAGGTCAATCTCGCGACCGCCGACAATCGCAAGCCCGAGTTCCTCAAGATAAATCCGATGGGCGGACTGCCGGTGCTCGAACTCGACGACGGCACCCATATCGCCGAGTCAGTCGCAATCTGCCGCTACTTCGAGGAGATCAAGCCAGAGCCGCGGCTGCTCGGCGTCGATGCGAAGGACAAGGCGATGGTCGAGATGTGGAATCGCCGGATGGAACTCGAGGTGCTCAGCATGACCGCAGGTGCGTTCCGCAATACCAGCGATTTTTTCAAGGGCCGCATCCCGCAGGTCAAGGAGTATGGCGAGGTTTGCCGCAACGCCGCGCTGAAGCGGCTTGAATGGCTCGACACGGAACTGGCAAATCGGCAGTTCATCGCGGGCGATCGCTATACGATCGCCGACATCACCGCGATGGTCGGGATCGATTTCGGCCGCACGACCGGAATCAAGATCGCGGAGAACCAGAAGAATCTCGCGCGATGGCATCAGGCGGTATCGAGTCGCCCGAGCGCCAAAGCATAGCAGTCAAATTTCGGAGATCATTTCGAGGGGCGTCCGGATCAATCGCCCTTTTTTTATCGAGCGGCGGCTTCCGCGACCGCAGGCGCAGCCGGCGAATAGATCGGCGTATAGATTCGATAGAGCATGAAATAAATCACGACGCCGGTCACCGAGACGTACATCCAGAGCGGCCAGGTCCATCGCGCGATTCGGCGATGACTCTGGAAGCGGCTACGCAGCGCGAAGTACACCGTCGTGATTGCAAGCGGGACGATTACACCGGCGAGAATCACGTGCGGGATGAGAATCGCGAAGTACACCGCGCGAATCCATCCCACGCCGCTGAAGCGGACGTTGCCGACTTCGTAATGATAAAGCAGATATGACGCGAGAAACGCGGTTGAGAAGATCATCGCGCTGATCATGCAGGCGCGATGCGCCGCGACGCGCTTTTGCCGGATGAACACGTAGCCCGCGAGCAGCAACGTCGTCGCGCATCCGTTGAGGATGGCGTTCAGCGGAGCGAGCGCGTGATACGAATTAATCGGCACTCACCTCGAATCGGAGCCCGCCGTTCTTCGCGATAACCAACGTGAACTTGCCCGATCGATTGCGCCTACGAGCCGTTGGCGCCGGGAGGAAGCTGCTCGGCAGGCGGCGCGACGGCCTCTCCGCTGACCGGCGCTTTAATCTTGTGATCGAAGCGCGTCCACATGCGCGTCGTCAGATCGGGCAGCAGCATGAAGCAGAGAAAGACGAGCAGCACTACCGGGGTTATTGCGATGATCCACAGCCCGCGCCGCTCCATCGCGAGATGCATAAAATACATCGCGACGATGACGGCCTTCGCCCACGCGAGCGCGATCAACAGGCCGACCCGCAGTACCTGCGGCAGGCTCATCGCATACACTACCAGCTCGATCCCGGTAAGAATCGAGAGGTAGATAAAGACCGCGATGTAATTGGTCTCATGGTCCTCGGTGTGAACCAGGTTGGATGAAACTGCAGCTTGCGTCGTCATGGCTTAAAGCTTGTCCCCACTCAAATCTTTCGAATGTGATTGCTCAAATCAGATAGATGAACGTGAAAATCAGGATCCAGACTAAATCGACGAAGTGCCAGTAGAGTCCTGCGATTTCGACCAAGCCCGATTTGGCTGGCGTGAGCTTGCCGGTGGCTCCGCGAATAAGGAGCACGCTGTTGTACACTACCCCGCCGAACACGTGGCAGCCGTGGAAACCGGTCAGGATGAAGAAGGTCGCATCGAACAAGTCGCGCTTGATCGACATCCCTTTCTCGCCGAGCAGGTGATGCCACTCGAAGGCCTGCATGCCGAGGAAGATCACGCCGCCCAGCACCGTCAGCGCCATGAAATTCTTGAACTTCGACATGTTGCCGTGCTGGATGCCTGACAGCGCCTCGACCATCGTGACGCTCGAGCAAATAAGGATGAACGTCATGACAGCAGTGGTCGTTATGCCCAAGTACTCGGCGGGCGAAGGCCAGTTCGGATTGCCGATCCGCAGCGCGCCGTAGGCGGCGATCGCGGCGCCGAAGGTCATCGCGTCGGCGGCCAAAAAGATCCACATTCCGAGCTTGCCGGAATTATCGGGGGTAAGGGACGGCTCAAACTGGTCGATCTGAAGGGTTTCGCGGCCGTGGGTTTCTATTGCAGCAACCTCGCTCATCTCTATCCTCTTGCAATCATATGGCTATAGTCAGTGCGTATATATCAAGACTACCGGTAAATAGTCACTTCGATCAGCGCTGGCCGGCTTCCGGACGACTCCGCTCTTCGCTGCGCCGCGCCCGCCGGTAAACCAGGTAGGTAATCCCGCCGACCGCAGCGAATGAAACGTATGGCGACGCGAGCATGAAGAGCACGCTCGAGTTGTAGGCGTGACCGGCAGGATCGTTGGGCGAGAGACCGCACATCGCACACGCATTGGCGATCTGCGGCGCCGCGGCAACGATCGCGCCTGCCAACATCGCCGCGAGACTCCTGAAGTTCGGATTTTTCATCCTGCGATCTCCTCTCGACGCATCACTACATCAAATATACGAGCACAAATAGAACCGGCCAGATCGCGCACACGAAGTACCAATAAACCGCGCACAACTCGACGCCGCCGGCGTTGCGCGCATTGTAGCGCCCGGAAATTGCCGCCAGCACCACGCACGCGAGCCAGATCATGCCAGCCGTCACATGAGCGCCGTGGCATCCGATCAGCAAGTAGAAGGTCGCGCCGTAAGAGCCACTCGAGAGTTTCAGGCCGTGCGCAACCAGCCGCACCCATTCACTGCCCTGCACCGCGAGGAATGTCGCACCGAGAATCAACGTGGCGGCGAGGTACCGGCGCATCATGCGCTGGCGATTCTGATGAACCATCCGCACCGCAAGGAACATCGTGACGGCGCTCGTCATCAGAATAAAGGTGTTCACCCACGTGACGCCTATCGGCAGGCGCGGTAGCGCTGGTGGCGGCCAGAACGCGGACTGTAATCTGAAAATCAGGAACGAACCGATGAGCCCGCTGAACAGCATCATCTCCGACGCGATCACCATCAGGATCGCGAGCATCCCGTTGCTGATAAACGGGCGCTCGGTGCGATCGCCGGAGCTAGAGTCGGTCGACGCGGCGCGGCGCACCGGTGCGACGAAGGGCCGGACTTTCGAACTCGAAGATTTCGCGCCAGGAGCCATAGCGGTACTAATGCTTCACCAGGATCGTAATCAGTGAAATCACGACCAGCGTGATCATCACGCCGATCAAAACCTTCAGCGTCTTGCGATTCTCGTCGCGTCTTTCGTCGCGCGTAACGCCGGCAGTCATGTTCATACGCGGTCGAGCACCAACACGAGCAAAACTACCGGCAAATAAATTAGGGATGCCAGCAACAAGCGGCGCGCAGCCTGCGGTCGGTCGGGATGAGCGACCATCATGTAGCCGAACACCAGCATTCCGACGCTGAGCGCAGTGCCGATTACGAGATAAGGCAATCCAGCGAAGCCGAGCAGCGTCGGCATCATTCCGACTGCGATCAGCGCGAGGCTTGCGCCGATGACGACCGCATTCGACGGATTGCCGCCGTGCGCCGAATCACGCGGCAGCAGATGAATCCCCGCGCGCGCATAGTCGGCGCGGTACATCCGCGCGACGGCGAAAGTGTGCGGCAGTTGCCACAAGAACATGATCCCGAAGAGCACTAGCGGTTCGGCCGCGACGTTCCCGCGCGCGGCGGCCCAGCCCGCGACCGGCGGCAGGGCGCCCGGAATCGCGCCGACGACGTTGCACATCCAGGTGAACCGCTTAAGCGGAGTATATGCACCCAGGTAAACTACTGTGATTGCTGCGGTGACTAGTGCGCATAGCAAGTTAGTAGTCAAAAGCAAGTATATGAATCCCGCCGCAGTAGCTATCGAGCCAAATGCCAGCGCTTCGGCCGGGCGCATCCTTCCTTCCGGCAACGGGCGATGCCGCGTGCGTTCCATCAGCGCATCGGTGTCGCGCTCGACGAATTGATTCAGCGCAAGCGTGCCGCCCGCGCAAAGCGCGGTGCCAAGCATCAGATTCAACGCGAGCATCGGATCGAAGCCCGAGCGCCCGCCGAGATAGAAGCCGGCAAGCGTCGTGACGAGCACCATCAGGACGACGCGCGCCTTGGTCAGCTCGAAATATTCTGTGACGCCGCCGCGCGGCAGCGTCAATTCCGATGCAGCGATGGCAACCTTGGAATTCATGCGGTCGCTCGACGACTGGCGAGTCGCCGCGCGGGAGACTCGACGGCGGCGCGTTCCTGCAGTCCGAAGATTTTGTCAGCGCGCAGCGTCAACGCGAGGCTGGTCGCCAGCACGCCTGCGCCAATCGCGACATGGCTGGTGGTCGGCAGCACCGAGCGATTGCTCCAGATGGTGATCGCGCCGAGACACACCTGCATCACCAGCAAAAGAAACAGGCCAAGCGCGGGACGCCTTAGCGCGCCGATATCGCGATGCGACCGAAGCACGCGCGCGACAGTCCAGACGATCATCGCAGTGACAATGATCGCGCCGCATCGATGCGCAAAATTCACCGCGATGTACTCATCGAAGATAGGCGGCACGATTTGACCGAAGGAAAGCGGAAAATCCGGGATCACCAGGCCCGCGCTCATATGCCGCATCAATGCGCCGATCAGAATCTGCAAATAGATGACGGCAGTCGTAATCGCCGCCAGCGTCGGCGTCGGGATGCGCGCGGATCCGTCGCTCACATGCGGCGTCGTCTCCCACGCCGGATTGGTGAAAATTGCGATCGATACCATCAGGCAGAAGAGCGCTTGCGCGGTTGCGGCGTGCGTCACTGCGATTGCGAGCGGCAATTCGAGCAGCACCGTGATTCCGCCGAGAATCGCCTGCACGATGATCAATCCGAAGGCCGTGAAGATCAGCTTCCGCACCCAGGCGCGCGGCTCCGCGCGCCACGCCCATGTCATCAGGATCAATGTAAGGATCACCACGGCGCCGGCCGCGACGCGATGACCGAACTCGAAGCGGATGCCGCCTTCCCACGCGGGAATCAGCTTGCCGAACGCGAGCGGCCAATCGGGAACGGCGAGGGCGGAGCCGGTCGAGGTGACCAGGCCGCCGACAAAAATCAGAAAAAACGTGGCGCATGCCGTCAACACCGCGAATCGATGCAGCGCGCGCCCCTTCTGATTAGCTACTGAGTAATTGTCCATTACTACTTTGCAAATGCTACTTTCGCGCAATTACTACTTGCGAGCAGGCAAATACCTAATCCGCCGCGGCCGTTGCGTGCTCGATCAGGCGCGACTGCGGCAGGTAATCCTCCGCGACTTCAGGCGAGCTGTATTCGTATGGCCCGCGATACACGACCGGCACCGGTCCCGGCCAGTTGCCATGTCCTGGATGAATCGGCGTGGTCCACTCGAGAGTGTTGGCCTGCCACGGATTCTCGGTCGCTTTTTCGCCCTTCAGCAGGCTCCAGATGATATTGGCGAGGAAGATGAATTGCGCCGCGCCGAGCACGAAGGCGCTGATCGAAATGAAGATGTTCATGCCCTGCAATGGCTTCAGGAAATCATACTGCAGCGGATTGTAGATGCGCCGCATATGCCCGCCCATCCCGAGGATATGCATCGGGAAGAACGTGCAGTTGAACGCGACGAACGTGATCCAGAAATGAATCTTGCCCATCGTTTCGTTCATCATGCGGCCGAACATCTTCGGGAACCAGTACTCGACCGCGCCAAAAACCGCGAACAGGCTTCCACCGAACAGCACGTAGTGGATATGCGCGACGATGAAGTAGGTATCGTGGATGTACATATCGACCGGCGTGCAGGCCATCCAGATTCCCGACAGGCCGCCGATTACGAACATCGAGACGAACGCCAACGCATTCATCATCGGTGCAGTGTAGTGGATGTTTCCCTTGTAGAGCGTGCCAAGCCAGTTGAACGTTTTGATCGCCGACGGCACCCCGATCACCATCGTCGTCAGCATGAAGCTGGTGCCGAGCGCAGGATCCATCC
Source organism: Candidatus Binatus sp. (assembly GCF_030646925.1). Taxonomy (NCBI): domain Bacteria; phylum Candidatus Binatota; class Binatia (SeqCode); order Binatales (SeqCode); family Binataceae (SeqCode); genus Binatus (SeqCode); species Binatus sp. (SeqCode). The sequence goes on from NZ_JAUSKL010000065.1 coordinate 11,725, forward strand.
CCGACTGGAACATGTGATGGCCCCACACGATCCACGATAGCCCTGCGATCGCGATCATCGCGTACGCCATCGCGCGATAGCCGAAGATCGGCTTGCGCGAGAACACCGCGATGATGTCCGACGCGATCCCCATTCCGGGAAGAATCATGATGTACACTTCGGGATGCCCGAAGAACCAGAACAGATGCTGCCAGAGCAGCGGTTCGCCGCCGCCCGACGGCAGGAAGAAATGCGTGCCGCCCAGCCGATCGAACAGCAACAGCGCGAGCGCCGTGGTCAGCACCGGCAGCGCCAGCAGCAGCAGAATCGCGGTGATGAACAGTGACCAGATAACCAGCGGCAGCCGGAAGAACGTCATGCCCTTGGTGCGCATGTTGATGATCGTCGTGATGTAATTGATCGCGCCCATCAGCGACGACACGCCCAGGATGATGATGCTGATGCACCACAGGTCCTGGCCCCAATCGACCCCGGTATAGATTGGCACCGCACTCAAGGGGGCATATGAGGTCCAGCCTGCCGCGGCAGGTCCGCCCGGTACGAAGAACGATGCGGTCATGATCACGCCGGCGACTGCGCCGATCCAGAACGACAGCATGTTGAGAATCGGGTATGCCATGTCGCGCGCGCCGATCATCAGCGGGATCAGGAAATTGCCGAAGCAGCCGACCAGAATCGGCATCACCACGAAGAAGATCATGATCGTGGCATGCATCGTGAACATCGAGTTGTAGGTATTCGGCGGAATCGCGCCGTCGTACATGTACGGCTCGGGCATCCAGTGGAAGCCGGGGACTGCCGTTTCAGGGAAAGCCAATTCCCAGCGCATCAGCATCGCCATCAGGCCGCCGATCGCCATCATGATCAACGCCATGAAAAGGAACTGTCTTGCGATCATCTTGTGATCGGTCGAGAACACGTAAGTGCGCATGAAGCCGAGCTCATGATGCTCGGCGTGCGCTCCATGCGCCGCAACCGCTGCCGTACTGCTCATCTTGGCCTGTCTCCTTCACGCAGCATCGCTGCGCGAATCCCGCTCGCTACTTGCTCTGTGCGTATTGGTCCTGGAGCCACTTGTTGAAATCTTCTTCCGACTGGACGGTCAGATTGCCCTTCATGCCCGAATGCCCGAAGCCGCATAGTTCCGCGCATGGAATTTCGTATTGCCCGGTCTCCGTCGCCTCGAACCACACCGGAATCACGCGGCCCGGCACCGCATCCTGCTTGAGCCGCATGTTGGGCACGAAGAAGCTGTGGATGACGTCCTTCGAGGTGAGATCAAGCCGCACGACCTTATGGACCGGCACGTGCATCTCATTTTCGAGCGTGAGGTCGTCCTTGGTGCCGAGTTTTCCGTCAGGCCCGGGATAGGTCATTTCCCAGTTGAACTGCTTGGCATTGACTGCATAGAAAACGTCGCCCGGCGGCGCATGCTCCTTGATGTCGGCCCAAGTCGAACGGCTCATAAACGCGAGCATGACGAGAATGGCCGCGGTGACGGTCGTCCAGACTAACTCGAGCCGCGAATTGCCCTCGATATATTCGGCCTTCCGTCCAGGCTTGGTGCGATAGCGAATCATGAAGATCACCATCGTGACCATGACCGCGATCCAGACGATCATCACGATCCAGAAGATCAGCAGAAACAAGAAATCGACCCTGGGACCGAAGGTTGAGATGTCGTGCGGAAACCACAAATACTCAAGCATCGAAAGCCTCACCGTTTCGGAGCACGCTCGTAAAAATTGGAGATGCAGTCGCCGGGCCGAGGTGCCGGCGTGCAGCGCGTTGTGACGCTACGCAATCCATGGATTCGGCGTGATTATGCGCATCGGCGACATGATTATCAATGATAAGTGAAATGAAAAATCTACTCCGCCACCGACAATCTGTGCTTAATTCATCGCCAGACATGACGCTCATATTTTGCCAGCAAATTCAAGTGTTTTGCAGGACTCTATGCCGTCCAGCCGAGGCCGATCGCAGCGCGGATTGGCGCATGCGCAAGTTTCGGCTACAACACGCTTTTGCAACAGGAGGTCGCCGCTTCTTATGGATGACCTGATCATCAGCCGTCTGGCAACCCTGCCCCAGGCTTTCGAGACGCGCGCGCGACAATATGGTCCGCGGGCTTTTCTCAAGGACAAACGTAACAAAGCATGGGTGGACCATTCCTGGAACGAGATTTCCGACGCAGCCAGCAAGCTGCGAGCAGGTCTCGCGCGGCTCGGCGTCAAGCCCGGCGATCGCGTCGCCATCCTTTCTGAGAATTGCCCCGAATGGATCATCGTCGATCAGGCCGTGCTCGGCTTGGGCGCCGTCGTGGTGCCGCTCTACACGACCGGCGGCCTCGAGGAGACCGCCCACGTCATCAATGATTCAGGCGCGAAGATCATCGCCGCCAACGGTCCCGACCTGATCAGGAAGATTCTCGGCTTGCAAAGCTCGCTGCCGAACATCAGCGCGATCATCGCGATGCATCCCGGCGCCGAATCTGTGGTCGCGACCAACGGCGCTCCCATCGTCATGACGCTCGAGTCGATCAGTGCCGGCGATAGCGCCGGCATCGTCGAGGGCAGCCGCGACGATCTCGCGACCATCATCTACACCTCAGGCACGACCGGGATGTCGAAAGGCGTAATGCTTTCCCATGGCAACATTCTCGCCAACGGTGAAGATGCACTCGCGGCGCTGTCGCTCAACGAAACCGACGTAACGCTCTCGCATCTGCCGATCGCGCATTCGTTCGAGCGCACCGCGGGCTATTACACCGTCATGATGGGTGGCGGCACGATCGCTTTCGCGGAAGGCTTCGGGCAAATCGCCTCGAATCTGCTCGAGATCGAACCGACGGTCTTGCTCACGGTACCGCGCTTGCTCGAGGCGATTCACAGCCGCGTCATGCGCACGGTGGAAGCTTCGCCGCCATTTCGGCAAAAGATGTTCCGCACGGCGCTCGCAGTCGGCGGGCAAGCTGCGGAGTATCGCCTGCGCGGAAAGTCGGTGCCGGCGCATCTCGCGCTCGCAATGGCGCTCTTCCGGCGAATCGTGTTCGCGAAGATTCGCGCGATCTTCGGCAGCCGTCTGCGCTACCTGATCGCGGGCGGCGCCCCGTTGCCGGCCGAGATCAATCGGTTTCTCGCCGCGGCTGAAGTTCCGATCGTCGAGGGTTACGGCCTTACCGAAGCGTCGCCAGTCGTCTCCTGCAACCTGCATGAGGGCCGCACGCGGATTGGCAGCGTCGGCCTGCCGCTCAAGCATATCGAGGTGACGACTGCGCCCGACGGCGAATTGCTGATGCGCGGTCCCAACATCATGAAGGGCTACTTCAATCGCGAGGCCGAAACCAAGGAAGCAATCGACGCCGACGGATGGCTCCATACTGGCGACATCGCGAAGATCGACGCCGAGGGCTACATCTCGATCACCGACCGCAAGAAAGAAATTATCGTGCTGTCGGGCGGCAAGAACATCTCGCCCGCGTACGTCGAGAGCAAGCTCGCCGGCGATAAATTCATCGCGCAATCGTGCGTGTTCGGCGATCGCAAAAAGCATCTCGCGGCGCTGATCGTGCCGGACTACGAGAACCTCGCGGATTTTCTGAAGGAGAACAATCTCGATCCAAAGGAGGCCGGCGAGATCGCGAAATCAGCGGCGCTCCGAACTCTCCTGCAGACGCGCATTCGTGAGCTGAACAAGCAGCTTTCCGACGTCGAGGCGGTGTCGGCATTCGCGATCGTGCCGAATGCGTTCTCGCAGGAGAACGGCGAGCTCACGCCGTCGCTGAAAGTGCGCCGCAAGATGGTGCAGGCGCACTACCAGGATCAGATCGACTCGATGTTCCGCGACTGAATAGCGCCCTACTCTTTCGGGCCGCCGTTTTCGGATCCCATCAGCGTGTGAATCGTCGCGAGCTTCATCACGCTGTAGGCGCGCTTGCCCTTGGGCGTCTGCACCTCGATATCGTCGCCCTCCGCCTTGCCGATCAGCGCGCGCCCCAGCGGCGACGATAGCGATATGCGATTCTGCGCGCCGTCCACTTCCTCCGGCACCACGATCTCGAATTCGGCGGTGCCGCCCTCGTCGAGGTCCTCGAGTTGAACCTTGCTGCCGAGTCCAACCGTGTCGCGCGGAATCGAATCCAGATCGATCATCGTGAGCTCGGCGATTCGCACCTCGAGGTTGCCGACCCGTGCGCGGAGAAACTCCTGGCGCTGCTTGGCCATCGCCCACTCCGCGTTCTCCGACAGATCGCCGTGCGCGCGCGCGCGTTCGAGTTCCTTCGGCAAATCGACCGTGAGCTCGCGCCTGAGCGTCTCGAGGTCCTTCTTAAGGCGCTTGATTACCGGTAGTTCAGCCATCTAAACATCTTCCCGCTAAGCTCTAACATCCAGTATGCAATATCCGGGTGTACATCTCGCACGTAGGTCTTGCGCGGCGCCGGCGCGGCGCGACGACTCTGTCGGTCTTGAGTGCCGCCTCAATCCGCGACGATCGACGTCAGAGTGCGGTTCACTCCCGCGACGCTCTGGATTTTCTGCACCACTAGTTCGCCGAGCGAAGTGACGTCCGCCGCTTCCGCGATCGCGATTATGTCGTGCGGCCCAGTCACCGCATGCGCTACCGATACGCCCGCCACCTGGCGAATCTTGGTCGCGACTTCCTTTGCTTTTCCCGGCGACGTATCCACGAGGATGAATGCCTTGACGGACATAAGCTCTCCCTCCCGGCGCGCGTTGGCGACGCCTCCTGAGATGCGCCCGTTCTCAATGAGGTGGTGGAATCAGGGTGCCCTTGTCATCGTACACGTAAAAGCCGCGGCCCGACTTGCGTCCGAGATAGCCGCCATCGACGTATTTTTTGAGCAGTGGACACGGCCGGTACTTGTCGTCGCCCAGCACCCGATGCATCACTTCCATGATCGCGAGGCACGTATCGAGCCCGATCAGATCCGCCAGCTCGAGCGGTCCCATCGGCTGATTGGTGCCGAGCTTCATCGCGGTGTCGATATCCGTCACACCGCCGACGCCTTCGTACAGCGTGTAAATCGCTTCGTTGATCATCGGCAGCAGCACGCGATTGACGATGAAGCCCGGAAAGTCCTGCGCCGTCATCGTGGTCTTGCCGAGTTGTTCCGCGAGCCGCCGCGTTTCCTGGAAGGTCGCTTCCGACGTCGCGAGCCCGCGGATGATTTCGACCAGCTTCATCGCCGGCACCGGATTCATGAAATGCATCCCGATCACGCGATCGGCGCGGCTGGTGCGCGCACCCATCCGCGTGATCGAAATCGACGACGTATTCGACGCGAAGATCGTCTCTGGCGGACATAGCTTGTCGAGCCGCTTGAACAGATCGATCTTGGCGTCCTCGTTCTCGAGCACGGCTTCGATCACGAAATCGACCTTGGCCAAATCTTCGAGATTGGTGGTCGTCTCGATCCGCCGCAGCACGCGATCGCGCTCCTCGGGCTTGAAGCGTCCGCGCTCGATCATGCGATCCAGGTTGCGCGTGATCGAATCGACGCCGCGCGCGCACATTTCCGGCGTCAGATCGTGCATCACGACCGCGATTTCCGCCTGCGCCGCCACCTGCGCGATTCCCGCGCCCATCTGACCCGCCCCAATCACGCCGATTTGCCTGACATTCATCTGAAGCTCCGATTCCCTTCGCCGCGCGCCCAACCCCTGGACGATCTGTTAGCGTCAAATATACGGAATATAATTCCTGAGCGAACTCAACAGCGCCGCCACGTCGGCTTCCTCGCCGAGATCGCGCACCAGGATTTCGTGGTACCCCCTGATTCGCCCGCGCTCCTGGCTTTCCGGCGGCTCCGCCAAAAGCGATTGAAAATCCTTGAGTATCGCCTGCGTTTCGAGTTTCTTCTTGACCGGAATCGTATCGTCATCGACCGCGATCAGCAGGCGGATATGGTCGATCATGCGATTCATCACGGCGAAGTCGCTGCGGTCTTTTTCCATCGGCAAATCCCCGCGGCGCTGGCGTCAATGACCCTCGGGCGGCTCTTCGCCCGCCTGCCACGTGCCCGCGCCGCCGCCCGCGCGCATCGCGGTCCGCACGCGCATCACATCTTCGGGCGATTGCCGCCCCGGCATCCCGAGATTGCGCATCAGGGTGTTGGTCATATTCGACGTCAGCCGATCGCGCCACGTCGGCTCCTCGCCGATTTGCGCGTCGAGGACCACATCGACCTGCCCGCGCGAGAGTCCTTCCGCGATAAAAATATCGACCAGCCCCGCGAGCCCGACCTCACCGCCCGCGCGCTCGATGATCGCCGCGGCTTTGGCGCACGGCACGCACACACGTTTCAAAAATCTCGCGCTTTTCCGGCAATACTGGCACTTCATCGCGAACGTCCGAAGCCGGGGATTCTGGCGGTGTGGCGACCCATAAAAGCATTGAAGCGGCCATGCGCCGACTGATCGACGGGCTCGCTTCCGGGTTTGACGTTACTACCCGTTATTGGAGCCCGCAAGCGCGGCAACGGATCGAGCGGGCTGCTCGCGCCGAGGGCGAAATGATCGCGCAAGAATATCCCGCGAGAATATCCCGATTGACATTTGGCGATTGCGGCACTAAATTCGTAATTGAGAATCATTCTCAGAATCGAGACCAATCGAGTACCTACAGTGACTCAGACTGTCGCCGCCTATTTCCTTTATTCGATCGGCATCCTCTTTCGCGAAGGCATGGAAGCGATCCTCGTGATCGTCGCGCTCGCCGCGGGCACGCGCGGCACCCGACGCGATCGTGCGAACAGCATTTATTTCGGCGCCGCCCTCGCTGTCATCGCGAGCATCATGCTCGCGTGGGCGGTCAATCACCTCATCAGCGACGACGCGACCGATACGCTCGAAGGCGTCTTCCAGATTCTCGCCGCGGCGACCCTCTTTTACGTAAGCTCGTGGCTCACCTCGAAGAGCCAATTCAACCGCTGGCGCAAATTTATCAGCCACAAACTTGCGAGCGCAGATCGCAGCGCCATTCCGGGCGTCGCGCTGGCGCTGACCGGATTTCTCGCCGTGATGCGCGAGGGCGCGGAGACGATCGTTTTCTTTCAGGCATTGCGCAACGGCGCGACTGAACTGGCCGAGCAACACGCGATCACCGCCGGCATGATCGCCGCCGCAATCGCTCTCGCCGGAGCCTTCGTGATCGTCAGGCGGGCCGCCGATCGCATCCCGCTCGGCATCATCTTCAAGGCCACGTCGATCCTGCTCTACGCGATGGCGGTGATTTTCGTAGGCCAGGGCGTCGCGAGCCTGCAGGAAGCCTCGGTCGTGCCGGCCACCTTCGTCGATTACGCACCGACGGTAGCGATGCTGGGCCTGTTTCCGACGGTCCAGACGCTCGCGGCACAGGCGCTCCTGATCATACTGGCGGGCGCGGCAGTCCTGCTTCCGCGCGGCGCTGCGTCACCGGAACTCAGCGAACCGCCGGCGGCGGTGAGTGGCCGCCTGACTTGAGCTGCGGAAGCGCGGCGAGCGCGGAATCGTCGTCGTCGTCACCGCCGAACAGCACGGCTTCCACGTCCGAGGTGAGCTTCTCTGAAATCACCAGCGCGCGAAATCCCATCCGGGTGCACTGATCGACCATCGTTTCGCGCGCGACCTTGCTATGGCGCGCGCGCTTCAGCACCACGCGCAAATCCTGGCTGCGATCGAGCAAATCCGACAGGCGCGCAGCGACGATCGCACTCGATGCGCCCTCAGAGGCGAGATCGAGCGCCAGGGCCTGCCGATGCTCGGCCGCCGCCAATGCGTTCAGCGCGGCTTTTATTTCGTGGCAGGCGTCTTCGGAATCGTATTCCGAAAACGTCGCGGGATCGCCCGCCCGGGCCGCCAGCGGAACGACCGCGATCGTAATGACGATCGAAATAATCAGTAGTAGTGGGAGGAATTCACCGGGGCCTCTCGGCAATCCCGCGTCCGCCGGAGACGACGATCGTGGCTCTCTATCCGCGCCCGGCGCGCAATCCGTGTCAGCGTCCGCCGAGTCCGCCGCGCTCAGGCCGCAGTTTCCTCGCCGTAGCCGATCGAGTTCAGGAACAGCTCTTTCTGGCCGGACGGCATGATGTAAATTCCGTCCCATCCGCAAACCTCTTCGCACAGCAGGCATCCGACGCAAGTCTTTTCGTTGACCTGCACCTTGCCCAGGTAAACGGTGGTATTGTCAGGCGACGGCGAGATGCAATCGAACGGACATACGTCCACGCATACGCCGCATCCATTGCAATTATCGGGATGCACCACCGCGACGGGACGCTCGGCGCGCTTCAGCACGTGAGTCATCTCGCCCAGGTTGTTCATGATCGCGTCGTCGGGACAGATCACGCCGCATGCGCCGCAATCGATGCACGAGGCGGCTTCGATGTAATAGACCTTCTTCGAGATGCCGGAAATTGCGCCGGTCGGGCATCGCTTTTCACACGCGCTGCATCCGGTGCAGTTCTCGGCGACGATGGTGAATGGCATTGATTCCTTGCGCGCAGGCGGCTTCGCCTACTTCCTCATTTCTTCGATGATGCGCTCGCGATGCCCGTGCTCGATCAGTTGATCGTTGCGGCGGCCCTGCTTCAAAGCGATGTAGGTGAAAAACATGACCAGCAACATCATCCCGATGATTGGGACGTTGTCGGGCACCGTCAGAATTTCGAGAAATTGCTGTAAGCCGGTGATATGCTCCATTTGAAACCTCGAGGTCGCGAATTTTTCGCGCTCCGATCGCGGCGCGGGCGCCGGCTCGGACTAGTGATCGATTTAACAGAGCCATTAGATGGGGTCAACTTTGCGCCGCGCGCACGAGGCGTTTCGCTTATCCAGCGCGGGCCGTATGCCGATCGTCGCTTGCAGCGCGCGGGCGCCTTTGTTCAAAGTAGCTAACCATGCCGAATCACGCCGAGACCTCGCCGATACCGGCAGCCGCGCCGCGCGGCATGTTAAGCATCGCGTGGGGCGTCGCCGCCACCCTGCTCTCGGTGATCTATACCGCAGTGTGCGGGCCGATTGCCGCGACCCTCGCGATGCTCGAGAAGTATCACGCAGTCACAGTCGTGAGCCGCATCTGGGGCCGCGCCATCATCAATACCTGCGGGATAGATGTTCAGATGGAGGGTCTCGAGAATATCGCGGGACTCAAATCCTTCATCGGCGTCGCGAACCACCAGAGCTTCTTCGATATCTTCGCGCTCGCCGCGTACCTGCCCGGAGAACCGCGCTTCGTCGCCAAGAAAGAGTTGCGCCGGATTCCAGCCGTCGGCTATGCGATGGAACACGGCGGACACGTGATTATCGATCGCGAATCGGGCGGCAAGCAGATTCGCAAGGCAGTCGCGATCATCAAGCGCGGATTCACCGTGTGCGTGTTCGCGGAGGGGCATCGCTTCAGCGACAATCGCGTGCACGAGTTCAACGACGGCGCCGCGTGGCTCGCGATCCTGACCAAGCTGCCGGTGGTGCCGATCTCGATCAGCGGATCGGGCGGGTTCTTCCCGCGCGGAGCGAAGATAGTCGTCCCGGGAGGCGCGATGCGTATCGCGATCGGCAAGCCCATTCCGACCGAAGGGATGCGCAGCGCCGATCGCACCGAATTGACCCAGCGCCTCGAACAACAGGTGCGCGCAACCTTCACCACCGATGTCTAGCATCGGCTGAGCCATCAGTTGCTCCGCTGCTTGCCGACTAAGAGAAGAGCGCGCCGACTAGGTGGAACGGGAACATTATCACGTCGCCAACTGCCCCCAACACTGAGCCAACGGGTCGGGCGGTGGTAGTAGTTACATTGTCAGTGGTGCGCTCGGCTTGCTGGGACGCACATCCTGCCGCCATAGAAAGAGCGCCGCACATCAGCAATACCGGAAGAATCTGCTTCGATTTGGACATTGAACTGCTCCATCGTTCAGTACCTGACTCAAAGGGAGCAATTGCTGTGCCCTTGGTGAATCTTTGAGCTCACCTGACTCAATCGGCGCTCTTGCGATCGAAGATAAAGAGCGGGACCTGGCTCGCAAGCTTTGGATCGATCGCGAGGACGCGACGGCCCGGCTCCTTTCGGATGTCGCCGGGCTCCATTCCCGCACTCCTTAGCCTGGATGCGACCTGCTCGACGTCTTCCGCCTCGAGCCACAATCCGATCATCCCCTCGCCCGCAGCATCGATTGCAGCTTTGACTGAATCGCCCGCCGTCAGCTTGATTTCAGCGTCGCCGACCTTGACGATCGCGGTACTTCCGTCGCCGGACTTCGTCACCGCGAACGAGAAGTTCTTCGCGTACGTCGATGCCGCGTCGGCAAGATCGGTCGTGGCAATCTCCAGCGTGTCGAGGCGCTTCAGCATGTACCCTACTCTATCGCGAAGCTGAGCCCACTTGAAGCGGCTCCCGGCTGCTTGCTCCCGCTAGCTCCAACTTCGACAATCTTTGCTCGAGCCGTTCGAGTTCGGCGGCTTGCAGTTCATTTTTGACGATCTCATCGCGCAGGTCTCGCGTCTGCTGCTGCAACTGTTCAGTCTGTCGTTCGTTCTCTTTGGTTTGCTTCTGTAGTTCGTTCAGCAGCATCGACGTGAGCATCGAGTAGCGCACCGACTCGACTTTGCCGTCGTCGTTGCGAACTATCAACTCTGGATAAACTCGCTCGACCTCCTCCGCGACCAAGCCATACTGCTTCGTCTTCTGCTCGTCGTTCTTATAGATGAATGTCACTGGCCGCAACTTCATCAGGCGGTTGGTCGAGGTTCCCATGTCAGAGATATCGTTCTTGTATCGGGCCGATGAGACTACAACTCCTAGCCGCCCGCTGCCATTGACTACGACGTCGCTCCCCGTCACGCCGCTGCCGGTGATGCCTGCTATGTAAGTCGCGGTTTGTTTGCCCGGCGTGCCGATGCGGATAGTGCCCGCGTCGGCCGCGACACCGAGATTGCCGATATCGATGTTGTTGTTGCCGGTAGTGAGATTGAATCCAGCCTGGTAGCCGAGAGCGGCGTTGTATTGGCCGGTCGTGTTCTTGTACAGGGCTTGAAGGCCGTCCGCCGTGTTGTAGTTGCCAGTGCTGTTGCTGTACAGAGCTTGCGCTCCACTCGCGGTGTTCTGGATGCCGGTGGTATTGCTGATTAGAGCCTTCGAACCGCCTGCCGTATTGTTGCGCCCGGTGGTGTTGTTTACGAGCGCGGACCACCCGGCGGCAGTATTTTCAGAGCCCGTGCTGTCGAAGTAGAGCGCATTCTCCCCGGTCGCAGTGTTGCTGGAGCCGGTCGTGTTGAAGCGCAGTGCCTGCGCGCCGGTGGCGGTATTGTAGAGGCCTGTTGTGTTCTTAGACAGGGCGCTTACACCGACCGCGGTGTTCAAGTACCCACTAGTGTTACTGCGCAGGGCAGAATCGCCGACCGCAACGTCATGAAAGCCCGTGAGGTTGCTGGAGAGGGAGTCCACGCCATTGGCGGTATTGCCGTAGCCGGTTGTATTGCTCTCGAGGGCCGAGAACCCACTCGCGGTATTGTGGTGACCCGTGGTATTGGCGAGGAGCGCGTCCGCGCCCGTAGCGGTATTGTCGTAACCTGTTCCATTATGTGAGAGAGAATACGCGCCGATAGCGCTGTTGGCGTAGCCCGTTGTGTTGCTCGATAAGGCATTCGCTCCAGCCGCGGTATTGTACAAGCCGCTAGTGTTGGAGAAGAGCGCTTTATGCCCGTCGGCGGTATTAAAGAAACCGGTCGAGTTGCTGAAGAGAGCATTCACCCCGCTAGCGGTGTTGTACCAGCCGGTGGTGTTGCTCGACAGAGCTTGCGCACCCGTCGCGGTATTTTGATAACCCGAGGTGTTGAGCTCCAAGGAGTAATATCCGGTTGCGGTATTGTAGTTGCCGTTGTTGGAAAAGAGCGCCCTGTCGCCATCGGCGGTATTATTGCTGCCAGTGGTGTTGCTATAGAGAGCGTTAACTCCTGTCGCAGTGTTGTAGCTGCCACTCGTGTTGTTCAGAAGAGCCTGCGCGCCAATCGCCGTATTCTCCCAACCCAAGTTGCTGCTGGTTAGAGTCAGGTACCCAAGCCCGGTATTGTAAGAGCCGGTGTTGCCTGTCAGCGCTCCAGTCCCGAGGCTGGTGTTGGTTTGGGCCGACGCGGTAGTCACGCTCGACAGTGCGAAGATTAGAATCGCCGTGATCGAAAGGAGAAGATTTGTTGCCGTCTTTTTCATGGACCCACCGTCGCGAAGGTTGTTGCAACCGTGCAATCGAGAGTTGCAGCCCACACTGCGACCGTACAGACGTTATGCGGGAACTCTCCTGCCGGATGATGACGCAGGGGTTCATCGCGGCGCAACCGCAAAAGAGGAAGCCCGCAGCGTTCTTTTGAGAACCAACCTTATCGGCGATTCGGAAAAGAAGACGGGGCCGGAGAAAGAAGCTCCGGCCCCGCGCACCCCGCCCGCGACAAACACCCCTTCCACGCCCTCGACGAAGCTTTCGCTTCACCTAAAGCGGAATCGTACTATCAGCCGGGGTCCACGGCGCCGATTCAGCCCTCGCGGCTAATTCGATCTAAAGCTCGGCGCGATCAGATCGCTATCAGCTTTTGGGCTTCAGCGAAAAGTTCGCGTTGGCCGCGGCGCCATCCTTTACATCGACCTTCTGATCGGCCGTGCCAAGCTTCTCCTGCCATACTTCGACCGTGTAGTTGCCCGCGGGCACATCCTTGATCGTGAAGTTGCCCTTGTCATCGGTCACCGCGTAGTACGGCGTATCGGTCGCGATCCACCATCCATGCATCCAGCCATGAGCGTCGCAAGTTACCTTGATCGCTTCGGGCTTATCGATCTTCTGGCTGATCACCTTCTTGAACTTGGGCTGCGCCATGTTGAAGGAAGGATTCGCGGTCGAATAGGTGTGGATGTTGTGCAGGATGCCGTCTGAGTTCATGATCTTGATGGTGCTGCCGGCCGGAAACGCCAGCACGTGCGGCACGTAGTCGCATCCTTTCTGATCGAAGGTCACCTCGGTCGGCTTGGCGTCGCCCTTGGCGCCCTTGACGATCACCACTGCGTTCGCGATCCCGCCGGAGCTATCGACGACCAGATCTTCCTCGACGTGCGGATGAAGCGCGCAGACTTCCTTGTCCTTGGTCACTTCGACCTTCTTGGGCGCCGGCGCCGTACCGTCGTATTTGACGGTGCCGCTTACCGTGCCGCCAGCCGCGTACACAGGGATAGCGCCAACGCTTGCGGAAAGCGCAAGGCTCCCGCATGCCGCCAGTAAAATCCCAACCTTTTTCATGTTCATTCCTCGATTCACCTCAGATGGATCAGTTTGTCAGGCAATTGGTTACCACACCAATAATTAGACGATAAAGACCTACTTCTTACTCACTTTACTCACTTTGACCGGATTGGTCGCCACCTGCCCCGGTATCGGCTGCCCCGGATGGCTCCCGAACCAGAAAATATAGTCCCGAATTGCTTTGATTTGTTCGTCCTGCTTGCCGCCCAGGATGTCGTCGGGACCGCCCGGATAGAACGACGGCATCTTGGTGCCCGGCTGGATCGACGGCGGATTCGCTATCCATGCCAGAATCCACTCAGGATTAAGCCGCTGATGAGCCAGCGCGAGGTCGGGCGCCCATCCTGACTCGGGACCTTCGGGCTTCTTGTCGCCCTGCTGATGGCAGCTAAAGCAGTTGAAGTAATCCTTCGACATCAGCTTGGCGCCCGCCTGCAGTTCGACCGGCGCGATCAGGTTCGTATTGATAAACATGTACGGCACGTCCACGTCCGACAGCCCGGTGAAATAATTCACGATCGTATCGTCTTCCGGATTCGACAGATGAAAGGTCGGCATCCGAATCTTCAGCCACGGCCTAATAGAGGTCGGACCTTGCAGGAACGTGAACAGCCATTGCGGCTGCACCTTGGCGCCTTCGCCGTTCAGAATCGGCGGCGCGAAATTGATCTGATCCTCGGTGTAGAAACGCCGCACGTAGCCGCCGCGATTCTCGACGATATGGCATCCGACGCAATTGTAGTAATTGACCGACCGGCGGCCCGCGACGATTTGGGTCTGATGCTGCGAGCCGGGCATCCGGTAGCGCTCCTGCACCGTGCCTGAGGTAAGTCCCGCCAGGAAGACGCGCAGGTTCTTGATGTCAACATCGTCGAAGTCGAAATTCGGCATCAACTGCTCGACGTCCTTGGTCGCATAGATGCGCGGTGACTGCAGCTTGTGGAACGTCCACGCATCCCAAGTCTCGGGAATCTCGGTCTCGTTGCCGAAGAACAATTCGTCGAGATGCTTCGATCCGAACGTCGTCAGTTCGACGCCGATGCGCGATTCCTTGTCCATCCCTTCGATTTCGTGGCAGCCAAAGCATCCATACTTGCGCACCAGCGCTTCGCCCTTCTTGACCTGATCGGGCGCCTTGAGCGCAGTCTCGACGCCGGGATCTTCTTTCTTCTCGCCATGCGTCATCACGAACGCAGTCAGCGCCGCAGCTTCATGATCGGTCAAGCGTAGCGAGGGCATCGCAGTATGCGGTGCGAAGTCGCGCGGATTACGCAGCCAGAAATAGACCCACGAGGCCGAAGTTTTCTCGGCGATCTTGCTGAGATCAGGGGCGAAGTCCTTGGTCGTGCGCGTTTGATCCGGCTTGAAGTTCGCCGCATCGCCGACCGGGGTGCCGTACTGGTCCGGCTCGATCGAGTGACAGCCCTTGCATCCAACTGACTCGAAGAGACCTTTGCCTTCTTCGATCAATCCCGGATTTTTCACGTCGGCAGCGAGCGTCGGCGGCGCGACGTGCGCCGCCGTCCAACCCTTCGACTGCTTCGACGAGCTATCCATCAGGTAGGCGGCGACCGCGGTCGCCTCTTCGCGCGAGAACATGAAATTCGGCATCCGCGTGTGCGGCCGGAACACGTGCGGATCGGTGATCCAGCGGACAGTCCACGACGGATCGAGCTTGGCCGACGCGAGCTTCAGGTAAGGCCCGATCTTCGGCATGTCCTCGTAGCCCGCGACCAGATGGCATCCCGCGCATCCCATCTGCTGGAACATCCGCTCGCCTTCGACCCAGTTGATCGCGATTGGCTTGCCGTCCGCGTCGTGCAGCGAGCCGACATCGAGGTGGCACTTGATACACCGCGACTCCATCTTGTCGCCCTTCAGCATCGGCGAATCCCAATCGTGATCTTCGCCGTGCGCGAGGCGCACCGAACTCACCGCCGGGCCCTGGCCATCGTGACAAGGTGTGCATCCGAGCTTGTCGGGCGGATGCTTCAGCATGATCTGATCGAAGTTAGTATGCGTGCGAAATGGCTGCGGCGCAGTCTCGAAGCCTTTCTTGTCGATGCCCATGTGACAGCTTTGGCATCGATCTACTCGCGCGATTGCCTGGTCGAACGCGTTGCGATCGAAATCGTCGATCGACGTCTGCTGAATTTTCGGAATTTTCGGATAGCGGAACAGCACAACCCCGCGCACGGCGATCGGGATCATGTAGGTGTCGGCCTTCTCGATAAAGTCGTCGCGCTTGGCCGTCAGCTTTTTCATCTGTTCGGTCAGCGTTTCGGTCTTCGAGTTGATTGCCTCGATCTCATCCTTGACCGCTTGCACGTCGGCCTTGGCCTTGTCGGAGACGAGATTCTCCTTGGCGAGGTCCGCGTTCAGCCGATCGATCTCCTGCTTGTATGGAGTCGCATCCTCTTTCGCCTGCAGCGCGTGGTTGTAATCGTACCATCGCTCGGTGAGGAACGACTTGGTGAAGCGAACCGCCTGATCCTTGTCGTCGGCGACAACATTAAGATCGCGGAGCTTCGCGTGCAGATCGTCGAGCTTGGCGGCGGTGGCGCCCGAGTGCAATTCCTTTTGCGCCTCGGCCAACTCCTTGGACGCTTTCTGATATTCGGGATCCGCGTTGAGGCGCTTCTGCTCGTCGTCCGCATCCTTCATGTACTTGTCGTACGCGAGGCGGTCCCACTTGACCTGGTATTCCTTCCACGGACGACGCGAGATGTTGTCGTCCCAGATCGACCAGACCGCGGTCACCAGCAACAGCGCGACCATCAGCACGAACAGCGCGCTGTATGATTTTCCTTCCTCGGTGGGATCAAGCCCCGGTCTGCCCGCCATCTGCTCTACCTGTCCTCAACTCCGCCCGCGGAGCCTGTAGCCCCGCCGATATGATTCCTTTGGATGCGGCTAGCCGCGCGATCCCCAATAGCCTTCGATAATGTAGCCGACCAGAAAAACCAGGATGCCGATGCCGGTGAACTTGTACTCGTTGGCCATCCCCTGCGGCTGCGTGACTCCGATGTAGAGCGCGAAGCCAACGTCGGCGAGCCCCAGCGCCTGCAGGATTTTTGCAAAGATAAACACCAGGATGCGGCCACGTCAGATGTTAATCCAGGGCGTAACCAGGATGTACTTGATGTTGAGCGCGTGGCGCAGCGCCATCTTGATGAACACGCCGACCATCGCGATCAGCAGAAAGCCGGTGATACCGAAGCGCACCGGTCCCCACTTCTGCAATATCTCGGGACCGCCGCCCGGAAACGCCGACCGCGGATCGCCGGCCGGCCTAGCTCGTATCCAGTAGTAGAGCGCGATGTACGACAGCACGAAGTAGCCGCCGATCATCGCGAGCCCGAAGATCGCCGCCGCCATGTAATCGCGGATTCCGACCATGTACGGCAAATCGACGTTGGTCAGCGCCTCGACCAGATGCGGATCCCAGACCTGCCCCGGCCAGAACCAGTTCCATCCCGGGCCGCGGAAAAACGTGCCGATGATGATGAACGACACCCACAGGATGTGGAATCCCATGAAGAACGTCATGATCTCGAACCATCGCTCGCGCAGCGTGTAGTAGCCGTTCCCTTTCGGATTGATGTCGAGATACGGAATCAGCATCAGGCCGACGATAATGAAGCTCGGCAACACCACGCCCGCGTACCACGGGTCGAAGAACACCAGCATCTCCTGCAGTCCGAGGAAGTACCACGGCGCCTTCGACGGATTGGGCGTGCGCGTCGGATTGGAGGGCTGCTCGAGCGGCGCATTGAGCATCAATGACCAGATCGTGAGCACGATGACGATCAGGATCGACATCATGAATTCGCTGCGCACGAGGAACGGCCAGGTGTGCAGCTTTTCTTCGATGCCGCCGCCCGCCTTCTTGATCGGCACCTCGCTGCGCTTCGATGGACCGACCGCTGGTGTTGGAGCTCGCGCCGCGCCGCCCGCAGGGGCGCCCGCCGCGCGCATCACGATACCGCTTCCGTTACCGTCCTGGCTCGCCATGATTAATCTCTTGCAGTCACCATCAAGGCATTCGAGTCCGCGAGAATTTCCACCGAAGTCAGATGCTCAATCATAGCTTAACTCTAGCGGGGCGCGGCATCTTCATCGTCGGTCCACGGCGGCGGCGCCGCGAGGACGTACATCAGATAGAGCAGCACAATCATTCCGATCGGCACCGATAAAACGCGCACAATTCCCTGATGCAGGAACCATGAAAACACATCACCCATCTAAATCGTCACCCAATCCTAGAGCGGTCCCGACATGCCGTCGCGGCGGATACGCCAGAAATGCACCGCCATGAAAAGGCTTGCCAGCAACGGAAAGAAGATGCAGTGCAGGATGTAGAATCGGAGCAGCGTATGCGGTCCGATTTCCGCGCCGCCGAAAATAAACGCGCGCGCATCGTAAACCGGGTTCACACCCAGCACCTCATGGAATGGACCGCCGTGCCCGAGCAGCGGCGTCGCGCGGGCCATGTTCGAGCCGACCGTCACCGCCCAAATCGAGAGTTGGTCCCACGGCAGCAGGTATCCCGTGAACGACAGCAAGAGCGTCAGCACCAGCAGGATCACGCCGATCACCCAGTTGAATTCGCGCGGCGGTTTATACGAACCGGTCATGAAGACGCGGAACATATGCAGCCAGACCGCGATCACCATCCCGTGCGCGGCCCAGCGATGCATATTGCGCATCAGCATCCCGAACGGCATGTCGAACTCGAGATACTTCATGTCGGCGTAAGCGTATTCCGCCGTTGGCCGATAGTAGAACATCAGGTAGATGCCGGTGATCACGGTGACCAGGAACAGCAGGAACGTGATGCCGCCCATGCACCACGTAAACCGCAATCGCACCGTATGCTTCTGCACTTTCGACGGATGCAGATGTAGCCATACGTTGCCCGACACCATCAGGATGCGGTTGCGGGGCGTATCCTCGTAACCGTGCCTGAAAATCGATTGCCAGGCGTCCGAGTCGGTTATCTGACGTTTGATTTCGTTCCAGTCCAACTTAGCCATCCGCTACCAAGCTCCCGCGCCACCTCGATCCGGCGCGTACTCATCTGATTATCTGCAAAATCCTGAGCGGTTCAATACGATGACGCACGCGTCCGGATCAAATTTCGGCGTAAGGCTACCTAATTGTGCCCGACCTCTGCAACAAAAAAGTCTGATTGATCGCGCGCGAAAAAATTCTCATTAGAAAGGAGCAGTATCATATCCAGAATAACTACTGCCCAGCCTTGGCTTTGCCACTCCCGGCGCGGCTGAAAAACGAAACCGCCAGGCCATAAACGACCATTATCGCCGCCATTCCCATCACGCCGAGACCCGGCCCGATAAGTATTCCGGTCGCGCACAAAACCAGCCCGATTACGAACAGCGGTATCGCAAACGCGATCGGATTGAACGGATCGTTCTTCGCGGTGCGCTCGGCGCTGGTCCGCACCAGGTCGGCCTGATCGGCGTCCTCGTTGCTCTCCTTCAGCAGGCTCACCGCGTAATCGGTGAGTTCCTGCCGATTCGGCATCTCGCGCAGCCGGTCGGCCAGTTCCTTGGCGAGTTGCTCGACGCGTTCGTCGTTCGCGTCGGACTCGGCCGCGCGTTCGGCGTCGGTTTTGATGGAATCAGCCATGATGGATGGAATCAGCCATGATCGATTGGATCCGTTTTCGATGCGCGCTAAGACCTATCGAACATCCGAAACGAGTGCAACGCACCCCCCAAAGCAGCGTGATACAGTCGGTGCGATGGCAGCGTACTTCAGGGTGAGGTTGGCGTTTGCGATCTCGGTGGCGTCAGCCATTTTTTGCGCGATACAACCTGCGACCGCGATGGACTACGACACCCTGCACTGCTCGCCCAAAGTTTTGTATCGTGGCGACACTTTGACGGTGGACCTTCCAGAGCCGCACGGCGGCTTAGATTTCGCCATCATGAACTATCAAACAGACACGTTCATGATTTCATTTGAACCTAATGCGGGAGGCAAATATCCCGACACGATTGCCCCCGTAATCCCGGACCCCGAATTTGCCGGAATGAAGCAGATCAAGCTTCCTACCAGTTCTGCGCGCGGCTCCTTGTCCGATTCATGGGGATGGAACGGCCCCCATGCCTTGAAGCCGCCGCAGCTCATCTTCACGAAATCAGGTTCGTACGAAGTCGTGATGGGTACGCCTCGTGGGCCCGAATTCGCGGACTTCGATGCTTGCTGGGTGACGTACTTCGATCGTCCGAAGCCCAAAGACAGCGTCGAGAATTCCACCAAGTAGTGAAGGAATCAGGCGGGGGAACACGGCTACGAATTCTTGCGCGCGATGATCACGGTGTGCACCGAGAACGGGCTCACCTTACCGTTGCGCTCGAGCGTGATCGGATGACCCTTCAGCACGTCCTGCTTGCGCAGCCGCGTTGACCATCCGAGCAGCTTGGTGATCGGGTTAACCAGCGTGTTGGCCAGCGCCACGATCGGATTCGCGCTCTGGAAATGCGTCGTCATCGCGATCCGCCCGCCGGGCTTACACACGCGCACCATCTCGGAGATCATCCTGTACGGATCCGGCACCACCGTGAGCACATGGAACGACGTGACGAAATCGAAGCTGTTGTCGGGAAAATCCAGATTGAGCGCATCGCCGATCTTAAGCTCGACGTGGCCCATATTATTTTCCTTCACCTTCTCGGCGGCGTGCTTCAGCATCGAGGCCGACGGATCGATCGCGACGATATGCGCATACGGCGGGTAGGCGTCGAGCGCGATTCCAGTGCCGACTCCAACCTCGAGCACGCGGTTGCCCGGCCTGAGATTCAGGCTTTCGATAACTTCATGCTCGCGATCGACGAACACGCGCCCGAAGAAAAAATCGTAGAAGCGGGCCAGATCGGAATAGACGCGGCTCTGATGCGGTTCAGCCATAGTTCACTCCTTCGGTAAGCGACGCAGGAGGGCTTGGGTTATCGATGTCGAGGTTAGTGGGCTGCGCCATCCGACCAAAATCGATGCGCGCTCAGGCCGCCGCGTTGATACCGCGCAGTTGCCGCTTGACCAAGGTGATGTCGCGTTTGCGGAATCGCCACTGCCGCCCTTTCTTGAAGGCCGGAATAATATTGCGGCGGGCAAATTCGTTCACGGTGTCCGGGCTGAGGTCGAGCAGGAACGCGACCTCGCGCGAGTTGAGCAGTATGTCGTCTTTATCGGCCATCGTAAGTCCAACAAGACGCCTCACTTCGGGAGATTGTCGGGACGCGAGTTTCTAATATGCGCCCACTGTGAATGTCAAGGAGACGGTCTTCGCCAACACGCAATTTTGCTCCGGCAAGGCTCTGCAGGGCAAGCGGGTGGCCGAATTTCCCGAAATCAAGGATGTTTGGCCTTAGAAAACGCACCGTTCGGCGGAATTTTCCTTACTAAACGCTGATCGCATTCAATCTTCGTATTGAAATCAGGTAATCGTACCACGCCCGCGTCACGACGATACATGAAAAAAGCCCGGTCAGCACTCCCACGCACAAAGTGACGGCAAAGCCCTTCACCGGACCAGTGCCGAAATTGAACAGGATCAGCCCCGCGGCGAAGGTCGAGATATTCGAATCGCGAATCGCCGACCACGCGCGTTGATAGCCGAGCTTGACCGCCTCGCGCGGCGACTTACCGGAGCGCAGCTCCTCGCGCATCCGTTCGTTCACCAGCACGTTAGCGTCCACCGACATCCCGAGCGTCAGCACGATTCCCGCGATTCCAGGCAGCGTCAACGTCGCGCCCATCGCCGCCATCACACAGATCAGGAGCAGGATGTTAAGTGAGAGTCCGAAGTCGGCGAGCAAGCCCGCGCCGTCGTAGTAAACCGCCATGAAGATCAGCACGGCGCCCGCGCCGATCACGAACGACATGATACCTGCGCGAATCGAATCGCGCCCCAGCGACGGCCCAACGGTGCGCTCCTCCTCGATTTCCACCGGCGCCGGCAACGCGCCCGACTTGAGCACGATCGCGAGGTCGTGCGCCTCGTTGATCGAGAAGCGGCCGTTAATCTGCACGTGGCCGCCGGGAATCCGCTCCTTGATCACGGGCGCGGAGTACACGGTCTTGTCGAGGATGATCGCGAGCTTGCGGCCGACGTTCTCGGCCGTCATCGCGTCGAAAATCTGTGCCCCGCGCGCGTCGAGTTCGACGCCGACGTAGGGTCCTTCGAGCCGTCCGCCCGGGCGCACGCGCGCATCGGTGACGACGTCGCCCTGCATCAGCAACGGCGCTTCGACCAGGTACGGAGTTCTGCCGCCGCGCTCGGCTGAGCCGTAAAGCAGGTCGTCGCCGGGCGGCGGACCATCTTTGACCGCATCCTCGACGTTGTGTGAATCGTCCACCAGCTTGAACTCGAGCACCGCGGTCTTGCCGATCAGTTCCTTCGCGCGTTCCGGATCCTGGATACCCGGAAGCTGGACCAGGATTTCATTGTCACCCTCGCGCGCCACCGTCGTTTCACGCACGCCAAGCTGATCGATTCGATTGCGGATCGTCTCGAGCGCCTGATCCATCGCGTTGGTGCGGATCAGAGCGGCCTCGCTTGGCTTGAAATCGAGCGAATAGGTCGGCCCCGACGCGTCCGTCACGCTCGATACGACCAGGTCCGAGAACGACTTCTGCGCCAGATCGAGAAACGGCGTGCGCTCGTCGCTGGTCTTGAGCTTAACGATCATGCGGCCGCTGTCATCGACGCCGACCGAATCGACGTCGAGCTTGTTGGCTTTGAGCTCGCGCTTGAGATCGTCGCCGCGCCGCCGCAGTTGAGTTTTCACCGCCTCGTCGAGCTTGACGCTCATCAGCAGATGCGTCCCGCCTTGCAAGTCGAGACCGAGCTGAATCTTCGCCGTCCCAAGCGTGGCCTTGTACCAATCCGGCAAATCGACGTTGAGACTCGGCAACAGGATCACCAACGCTGACACGACCAATGCCGCCGCGACATAAATCCGCGTAAGCCCGCTGCCGCCGGTGAAATGGAGATAGAGAAACACGGCGATCAAGGCGGCCATGATCAGCACCGGGCCGATATTTTCCGATTGACTATCCAACTGGGACTCCGATTAATGGAACGCAGCGCGTCCCGATCATTTATTCTTTCTTGCCGCCGCCCTTGCCATAGGTGGATACATTCGCGATTTGCGCTCGCTCGACTCGAATCCGCACGTTGGGCGCGACTTCCAGCGTCACCACCGTGTCGCCCAGTTCGACGATTCGCCCGATCACGCCGCCGGTGGTGACGACTTCGTCGTTGCGCTTGAGATCCTTCAGCATCTTCGAGTGTTCCTGCGCCTTCTTGGTCTGCGGGCGAATCAGCAGGAAATAGAAGATGCCGAACAGCAGCGCCAGCGGCACCACGGTGGTGTAAATTACCTGCTCGCCGCCCGCCCCCGCGCCCGCTGCAGCTTGCGCATACGCAGTTCCTTCAAAAAGCATCGATCAACATCCTAATCGCACCATCCTAATCGCGACATCGCAATCGTGCGGCGATGAACGATCTTTTTCAACATCGAACTCGATCGCTATGCGCCTTCGGCCGCTTCCTTCACCGGCCAGCCCGCCGCGACATCCTTCGCGTATGCCGCAAACGTCCGCGACGCGATAGCAGCTTGCGCCCCGCGCATCAAGTTCGCATAGAAGTGCAGATTATGCTCCGTCAGCGCGCGCGCCGCGAGTATCTCGCCCGACATAAATAGATGGCGCAGATACGCGCGCGAATGAGTCCGGCATGGACGGCAATCGCAGGCCGGATCCAGCGGTCGGCCGTCGCGCGCATGCACAGCTTGCTTGATCGAGATGCGGCCCTCGCTGGTGAACGCCGAGCCGTTGCGCGCGTTGCGCGTCGGCAACACGCAATCGAACATGTCGAAGCCCATCGCGATCGCCGCGAGCAAATCCGCCGGCGTACCGACGCCCATCAGGTAGCGCGGCTTGTCGGCGGGCAGCATCGAGACCGATAGCGCCGCCATCTCGAGCATCGCCGGCTTCGGCTCACCGACCGAGAGCCCGCCCACCGCATAGCCGTCGAACGCGATCGACGTGATCTGCGCCGCACTCATCTTGCGTAAATCTGGATACACGCTCCCTTGCACGATTCCGAACAGCGCCTGCGTCGTGCTGATCCGCGCGGCGTGACTACGCTCGGCCCATCGCGCCGTCAAATCGAGCGACTTGAGCGCGCGGCCGTGCTCACAGGGATACGGCGTGCATTCGTCGAGCGCCATCATGATGTCCGCGCCGAGATGCTGCTGAATCTCGACCGCGCTCTCCGGCGTGAGCATCAGCAGCGATCCGTCGAGATGAGACCTGAATCGAATCCCATCGTCGGTGATCGAATTGATTTGCGCGAGGCTCATCGCCTGGAAGCCGCCCGAGTCCGTCAGCACCGCGCCGCGATATCCCATGAAGCTCGCGACGCCGCCCATCTCGCGCACCAACTCCGCACCCGGCCGGATCGCGAGATGATACGCGTTGGCGAGCACCATTCGGTAACCCATATCCCAGAGTTCATCCGGCGCCATCGCCTTGACCGCGGCGCGAGTGCCGACCGGCATGAACGCCGGCGTCGCTACCTCGCCGTGACCGGTGACGAGGCGTCCCGCGCGCGCACCATCATCCCGGGCAATCACGCTGAATTCGATTGGCGACTGCATCACAGGATCAGCATCGCGTCGCCGTAACTGAGAAAGCGATAACGATGACGAATCGCTTCGCGATACGCGTTGAGGATCGCGTCGCGGCCCGCGAGCGCCATCACCAGCGCCAGCACGGTCGTGCGCGGCATGTGAAAGTTGGTGATCATCGCGTCCACCAGCTTGAAGCGAAAGCCCGGATGAATAAAGAGACCGGTGAAGCCATCCGCCTCGCCGGTGATCGCCCACGATTCGAGCGCGCGGGTCGCACTGGTGCCGACCGCGATGATCCGGCCGCCAACGCGGCGCGTGTGCTCGATCGCAGTCTGCGTCGCCGGCGGAATCGTGAACCACTCCGCTTCCATCGTATGACTTTCGATTTCGGGCGCGCGCACCGGCGCGAAAGTGCCGGGCCCGATATGCAGCGTCACCGTCGCCGTGCGAATACCCGCCTCGGCGAGCGCTTTGAATACGTCGTCGGTGAAGTGCAGGCCCGCCGTGGGCGCCGCAATCGAGCCAGGCTTCATCGCGTAAACGGTCTGATAGTCCACGAGATCCGACGCGCCGACCGTGCGATGAATGTAATGCGGCAGCGCGAGGACGCCATCGAGTTCAAGGAGTTGCTCGATCGCGATACCGTCGTCGCTGACGACGATCGGACGCCCGGGCCGCGCGTAGCCGACGATCCGGAGCGCGTGTCCATCGGCGAGAATCAGGCGCGTGTTTTCCCTGAGCACGCGATGAGTCCGGACAAGAGCAATCCATGCGCCCGCGGGCCCTTCGCGCGGCGCGTCGATCGGCCGGACCAGCAGCATCTCGACGCGTCCGCCCGATTCCTTCTTCGCAAAGAGGCGCGCGGGCAGCACCCGCGTGTCATTGAGGACGATCAAGTCGCCGGTGCGCAGATGACGCGCGAGTTTGTAAAAGCGCGAATGCTCGATCGATTTGGTCTTGCGATCGAGCACCAGCATCCGCGCCTGGTCGCGGCGTTCCAGCGGTTCTTGGGCGATCAATTCGGCGGGCAAATCGTAGTCTAGTTCGGACAGTCGCATGTCTGGCAGGCGCGGTTGCTGGGTGCGGGATCGAACCTATCATCGCAGCGGGCCGCGCGCATCACACCGCGTTGAATCCCGCGCCGCTGAACAGCACGCGATGCTCCCCGAGTCGCGATCGCATCGCCGCGAGCAGTTCGCGCTCGGCGCCGCGCCGGAACCATCCTTCGTAGCCGCGCCGCGCGTACAGTTCGCCGATTCCGAGCGCCGTCGATCGCGCCCCGCGAGCGCCGTCGCCGTCGAAGTACGTATCGACGATCACGCGATCGGCCGCGTCGTCGATCAGGCAGGCGAAACGCTCCGGATGATTCGGCATCATCGGCGCGATTGCGATTTGCGTGAACACGCCGTGCTTGCGGAACATCCGCGCCGTCTTAAGCCGCCGCTCGACCGATGGCGACGTGGGCGAGATCGCGCGGCGCACATTGTCGTCGTCGGTTTCGATCGTGATCGAAACGATCGCGCGATTGCCGAGCGCTGTGATCAGATCGAGGTCGCGCTCGATTATTGGACTCCGCGTCTGAATCAACAGCCGGCGCATCGGATGGCGGACAAAAGCCTCCAGCGCGGCGCGCGTGAGCTTGAGGCTCCGCTCGATTCCCTGGTACGGGTCGGTCGCGCTCGACATGAAGATGGTCGTCCCGGCGAGGCGGCCCGAATGCTCGAGCGCGGCGAGTTCGCGCTCGAGGCGCTCGGCAAGGTTCGACTTTGCGATTACCCAACTGCCCCACGGCGATTTTTCACCGTGTGCGACCGGGAGCATCCTCACGTAGCAGAACGGGCATCCGCCGGCGTCGCCGAATGCGCATCCGGCGTATGGATTGAGCGAGAATGCGAACCCGCGGAGAAATCCGCCGGTCCGAGTCAGCGCGCGCGTGGTTTCCTTGAGCTGATAGCGCTTCGACGACACTTACATCGAGGTGTAGCTAGTTGGCGGCGGGCGAGAAAAACCCGAGCACCGCGCTCGCCACCTGATGCGGCTCGCTGCCGTCGATCGGCACCACGTACGCCATCGGCGGCGGCGCCACGCCGAGCGCGCGGTTGGGATCGCCCAGCAAGCGCACGCCGGCGAAAATGAACGCCGTGGAATCGGGCGACCAGATCTGATGCGATACCGCGAGTTGATCGAAATAGCGGTACATCGTCGATTCGTCCACGGTGGTGAGGAAATTGCCGAGCGCTTTTTCCTTGCCGGACTTAAGGTCGATTACATTCCACGCGTAGTACGGTTTCTCGGGCGGCACGCCGATATACAGCACGTGCTGCGAGTCCGGCGAGAAGAAAAACGCCGCGACATCGGCCTTGGTGATCCACTTCGAAGTCGCGTCCGCGATATCGACCAGCTTGATCCCGTGATAGACGGGATTCTGCGCGGTGATCGCGGTCGAGTACGCGAGATGCGCCGAATCGGGCGCCCAGATCATGCTGTTCTCGCCGACCGGCAGACTCACGATCGAGCGCGGATTCTTTCCCTGCGCATCCGCCACCACGATATTCGATTCGGCATGATAGCTCGCGACGTACGCGATATGTTTGCCGTCCGGCGACCAGCATGGATTCTTGAACGGCGTGCGCCCGCTCGATAGCACCTTGTCGATATTCTGGCTGGTCGGCGTGAGGCTCATCAGCGCGACCTGCTCGGTGCGCTCCGAATTGAGCGCCAGCAGATGCAGCGCGAGCGTGTCGGGTTTCATCCCCCACGCGAAGTAAAGCGGCAGCCCGGTCGTGACGATTCTGACCGGCGCCGATTCCTTTTTCTCCGCGAGCATCAGGCTCATCCCGCGCGGTTCTCCAAGCAGAAACGAAAGATGCTGTCCGTCGCCAAGCCAGACCAGGTAGATCAAGCGCTCGCTGCGGCTCTCGAAGATTTGCATCGATACCTGGCTCGCGATGTCGTACACCCACACGGCGTACGAGGCGCCGTCCTTCTTGTGCGTCTCCGACGCGTACGCGAGCATCTTGCCGTCGGGTGAGAAGGTAGGCCAACCGTACTCCGAGCCGCTGCGCGGCGCGCTCTCCTCGGGACGTCCGGGTTCGCCTGGGATGCCCGGCAACTGAGCCGGCCACGCGGCCAGCGCGACTGCGTCGTCGCGTCGGACATGCGCGCCCGCGCCCTTGCACGTGATGCATCGCGGCTGGGCGCACTTGGCGTCGCAGTAGTAGATGTTCGCGTCGGTGCCGACGTAGGTGATGTTGCCCGCCGAGGGCGTCGCCGCAGCCGCGGCGATCGACGCGCCGAACCACAACAGGATCGCCGTGGCCGCGGGAATCATCATGCACGCGCGCAGGAGACGCATCGCTCTGGATGTCACGCGCTTAGAATTGCGCGTGGGGCGCGATCAAGGCAAGAACGTGGCGCGAACGCGCGATGCGATTCCAGCGGGTTGACTTCAGCGCATCCAATCACTCAAATTGTACGTATGTGGCGAGCAGCAATTTGTTTCAGCGCCGCGCTCGTGCTCGGCTTGCCGAGCTTTTCGCACGCGCAATATAACGACAACGATCGGCAGAACCCAAAGGAATATACCGACGAAGACTCTCAGCCGCTCGCGTTGATGGCCGACATCCTTTACCCGGTGGGATTTGCCGCCGAATGGCTGCTCGCGCGTCCGATGCATTATGTCGCCACCGACAGTCCCATTTCCGGCGCCTACCGGCCAGTGGGCGGCGCGGATTTCTCGCCGCCTCCGCCAGTACCGATAATCCCCGACAATTCGCTCGGCTCGACGGTCTCGAGTTCGTCGCCGCAGGACTGGACGCCGACCAAAACCAAGCCGATTCCCGCGCAAGCCGCGCAGCCCGCGACGATCGCCAAGCCGTCGGTTCCGTCGGTTTCCGCCTATTCGACGGCGCCGCCCGGCCAATCGCAGATGCACTGATCCCGGGCCGTGATCGCATCCACGGCCGCGCACGTTTCTGGCGCTATCAACCGCCTTGAAACTCTGGCATCTTTGCGGCATAGAATTTTTCCTAATCAGCTACGTCCAATTATCGTGAGTCAGCTAATGTTTCCGCATCCGCTGGGAGGATCCTGCACTTAGATGGCTGCTGCACTGAAAGAGAAAGCTCCGACCGATCCGATTGAATTAAAGAAGTGGCGCGAAGAAGAACAGGCGAAAGAACGCGCCAAACGTGGCAAGGAAAAAGCTGAAATCGGCACCTTGTGGAGCCGGCGCGATTTCCTGGGCGTGCTCGGATGGGCCGGCTTCGGCGCCTTCTCGCTGCTGGGATTGCTGGCCGCCGTGCGCTCCGCGTTTCCCCGCGTGCTGTTTCTGCCGCCCTCGAAGTTCAAGGCGGGTCTGCCTGATGACTATGTCGTCGGCGAAGTCAGCGAAAAATTCAAGCAGGATTTCCGCACCTGGATTATCCGCACCAAGGCGGGCTTCTATGCCATCTTCGCGAAGTGCACGCACCTCGGATGCACGCCGCGATGGCTCAAGGCGGAAGAAAAATTCAAATGTCCGTGCCACGGCTCCGGCTATGATATCAGCGGCCTCAACTTTGAAGGACCCGCGCCGCGGCCGATGGATCGATTCAAGATTTACGTCGGCGACGACGGACAACTGGTAGTCGATAAGGCGGTGGTTTATACGATGGAACCGGGCGCCGACCCCAACGAACAGCACCCGGAAAGCATCCTGAAGCTTGCCTGATCGATAATCGATAAAGGTCGAGGTCAAAGCGGGCGCGGACCAGAGCCGCGCTCGCTTTCTTTTGCTATCATCTGACGAGTATCGAACCTCATCGCAGGAGATCACGATGCCGATAATCAAAGCCGGGAACATCAATCTGAGTTACGCGACCTACGGCGAGGGCGAACCGCTGCTGTTGATCATGGGATTCGGGATGCCCGGCGCGGCGTGGCTTCCGTCGCTGCCATTCTTCGCGGGCTTCAAATCGATCTACTTCGACAATCGCGGCACGGGCTTGAGCGACAAGCCCGAAGGTCCGTACACGGTCGAGGACATGGCGGACGATGCGAGCAATCTGCTGGAAGCGCTCGACATTCCGAGCGCCAAGGTCTTCGGTGTTTCGATGGGCGGCATGATCGCGCAGGAACTGATGCTGCGGCATCCGGAGCAGGTCATCAAAACCGTGCTTGGCTGCACGATGCCCGGCGGTCCCAACACCAGGATGGCCGGCCCCGATGTGATCGAGATGCTGATGACCGGGTCGAAACTGATGACGACCGATCCGGAGAAGGGCTTCGACATCATGCTGCCGGCGCTGATGCCGCCCGAGTTCAACGCGGCTCAGCCGGAAATCAAACCGATGCTGGTCGCGGGGGCGAAGATGATGCCGCCGACACCGCCGGAGACCGCCGATCGCGCGATGGCGGGAATCGCGAGCTTCAACGCTTACGATCGGCTCGAGCAAATCAAATGCCCGGTGATGATCGTGCACGGTGATCAGGACGTGCTGGTGCCGCCGGAGAATGCGGAATTGATCAAGGGAAAGATCGCGCACGCCGAGATGTACCTGATTCCCGGCGCGGGGCATGCGTTTCAGTCAGTCGATCCGGTCGGAATCCATCAGCGAATCGTGACCTGGCTGAAGAACTGATCGCGCGCGCTTCAGTAGTGATAGCGCGCCTGTAGGAAATCAACGCGCCCGGCGCTGACTGCGTACACCAGGCGATGCTCCTCGGTGACGCGGCGCGACCACGCCCCCGCGAGGACGTATTTCAGCGGCTCGGGTTTCCCGACGCCCTGAAACGGATCCCGCATCACCGCTTCCACCAAATCCAGGATCCTCAGCGCCACCTTCCGATTCGTCTCGACCCAGTACCGCAAATCCTGGCGAAATTCAGGATGAAAGATCGCGAGCCGCTCAGACTTTGCCAAGCCCGAACTCGCGCCGGAGCTTTTCAATCGATTGCGGCTTCAGTCGCCTGCCGCGAGCCCGGCTCAAAGCTGTTATCAGTCGTTTGGCGTTCACCGGCGAACGTAGCAGATGTGCCGTCTCGAGCAGGGATTCGAGCTCATCGGCCGCGACCAATGCGACGTCGCGAGCGCCGCGGCGATGAATTATCAGGACCTCGCGGCTCTCCGCGACGTCATCGCAGAGCGAGGCGAAATTCGCGCGCGCCTCGGTATAGGATGTTTCTTTCGCCATCGCTTACTTGTACCGTATTCCTGTACATCATGCGACCGCGTTCGGCATCAGCCGACCAGTCCGACCGTCCGTCATCCCGAGCGCAGGCTGCCGGAGTCGAGAGATCTGCGCGCTGGCTATGGTCGCATGGCTGAGTTCAGATCATTTCCTTTGCCTCGCCCGCTTCGTTGCGGGAGAGGCGCGCCGAAGCGCGTAAGCGACGAGGCGGGTGAGGGTGCAGTCGGCGCGAAGAAAGGATCCGGGATTCTTCGCTTCGGCAGCCTCCGCTCTGAATGACAGAAAGGAGGTGCGCGCTACACCCTCAAATCCCTGCGATAGGTGATGTAGTTCGCGCAGATTTTCGCGCCGAGCTTTTCCGCGGTGCGGCGCGACGGCCAGTTGTCGTCGAGCACCAAAGTATAGCTAAGGTACTTCGATCCATTCCTGATCAGGCGCAGATACGAGTACGCTGCCATCGCGAGATTCACGCCGCGCCCCCGCCCTGCTTCGAGCACGCCGATACCCAGAAAATTGAGCTTCTCATGATCGGCGAGCGTCCGTCCCGGTTTGAGGATCACTCCTTCGACGTTGGGCGGTGTAACCATCAGCGCGCCGACCGGCGCGCCGTCCTTGTACGCGAGCACCGACGTCTCGAGCCCGCCGCTGATACTGAAGTAGTCGAACAGGAATGACATCTCGCCGCGGCTGAAAGGGGTCATCCCCCAGTGGCGCGAGAACGCCTGGTTCCAGGTCGGCTCGAAGTCGTTCAGGCGCCGCGACTCCGGCACATCCTTCAGCGCGAGGATCTCGAATCCCGCGCGCCGGCATGCTTCCAGCGCGCTCTCGTAGCGCGCGATCAATTCAGGCGTGACCTTGATCTTGTAATCGACCCAGCCGCGCTCCGACTCGAAGCCTGCGTCCTTCAGCAGCGCGTGATAGTAAGGCGGATTCTGCCGCGCGATGTCCGGCGGCAGGGTCTCGTAGTCGTCGATCACGTAGGGAAATTCGAGCAGGCCGTAGCCAGTTCTCGCGACCGCCGCGCCGCGCGATTTCAGCCACGACGCGGCCTCGTCGATCATCAGTCTGACGCCGTCGCGCGCGTCGGGCATCGCCTCGAACATCACGATATGCCCGAGCGCTTCCTTCCAATGACGCTGGTAGGATCCGTCGATAAGAGCGACCGCGCGCGCGACCATCCGCCCGTTGTCGATCACCGCAAACGGACACAGCTTGCGATCGACGGCAAACGGGCCTTCACCCATCAGCAGCGGCAACTGCACGGCTATCTGCGAGGGCCATCGCGCGCTCCGGTACTCATAGACGCGATCGTGAAACCGCACGAACTCAGTCAGCGCGGCCTCCCCCCTCGGACTCTCGATTTTAACTGCCAATCGGTATGTTCCTCGCGATGCGCCCAGGATGGGTTGCGGTGCGCGGGAATCAACGCAAAACTGATCCTAACTTGTTTCCGCTCGCAGCGTGCGCTAATCACCACGCAGGGCCAAAACTAGCGCCACGATTGACGAAACGTCAAATCAGCGCGTCGGCGATGGCTTCCAAGGAGCGCCCATCCATGGTTGAAAAAACGATCGAGCTAACGGGAATCTCGGCCAACTCGGTCGAAGAGGCCGTGCAACTTGCAGTCTCGCGCGCCGGCGTCACCATCAAGGGCATCCACTCGGCGCATCTGGAAGACGTAACCGCTACAATCGAGGCGAACAAGGTGGTACGCTGGAAGGTTAAACTAAAAGTGACCTTCCAGGTCAAGGATGAGCTACACGAGTGAGTCTTCACCGCGCGGAATCGAACGAGGCTTCCGCGCACGATGCAACATCTCGCGACGCGTATCGAGCGCAATTCGCGACCAAGCGGCGGAGCGCAAGGACGTCAAGTCATGCGAAACCAGCCACTGAGAGTAGGTAATGGCCAAAGTAGTCGAGGTTAACCCGGGCATCTACGAACTATTTCTGCCGCTTCCGATGCGGCCCACGATCATCAACGTTTACCTGATCGATTGCCATGGCGCGTGGGCCTTGGTCGATACCGGGATGAACTCACCGGAGAGCATCGCGGCGCTCGAAGAATCGCTCGCCGAGGTTGGAATCAAGGTCGAGGACCTCGACGCGATCATCGCGACCCATCATCACATCGATCATTTCGGCGCGTCAGGCGAACTTCGCCGCCGCAGCCACGCCATCACGCACATTCATCGCCTCGAAGCAGAACGCGCCGGCCGCATGATCGAGTTCGGCAAGATGAGCCCGGGCGAACGGCCCGAATCGCGCGCG